>JADJGZ010000024.1 GCA_016707785.1 Bacteroidales bacterium
ATCAGCCTTGGTTACAGTAAAAAGTACTGAAGCCATTCATGGATATAGTATTCTGAACAGCCAGGGCAGTTGTGTGGAAAGCAGGGAGGTTGCCGGTTTGTTGGAATTGGCCATTGATGTTTCACACTTTCCTTCAGGGCTCTACACCTTCAGGCTGTTGCTGGATAATGGAATAACCTAAAATCAAAAATATTGGTAATCAGATAGTAAGAATTTTGGTTCTGAAGGATTGATCCGTTTTATCCAAATAACAAAAGGCATACCTACAATTTGGTACTGACAGTCTCATAATAACGATTTCTCAGCACTGGATACAGATCAAGACAAATTATACACTTAAATAAATTCTTTTTACAACGATCATGAAACGAGTTCTGCTTATCCCGGTATTGATGCTGCATCTTGCAGTCCATTCCCAGTCTGCACTGGATACCATATACGCTGTGGTGACCGGTAACCAGGTGACTATTCACCAGGACAATGCCTATCAGAACTGTTGTTTTGTACCTGCCTTACAAAGTGTTTACCTGGAGAATGATTCCACCTTGTCGTGGTATCAGATGGACACCACTTATATCTGGTGTGGCTGCATGTGCTTTTTTGATTATTCGATCAGCCTGGATTCTCTGCCAGCGGGAGAATACACAGCCCATGTATATTCCGGGCACATTCATCCGGTCTGGCCGGATACGACCTACCAGGGGATGACACGCTTCAGGGTGGAAGTATGGCTGGAATCGGATCATATCCGGCAGCTCACTTCGCAAGCCAGTGATTGTCATCCTTATACGACAGGTACGAGGGAGCAGGAAGCAGAACCGGTTTATCGGTGGTATCTTCCTGACCACACACGACTTATTCTTTATTCAGAGAAAGGTGTAGGAGGTACGGAAGTAAGCATGGTTTCGCTAATGGGCCGGCAACTGATTGAGCCTCAACCCTTCGACAAACTTATGGAATTAGACATTTCCAGCTTACCTCGAGGTGTCTATATCATCATTATCAGGGAAGGAGGAGGTAAAATGAAATACCTGAAAGTACAGTTCTAATGTTCGGCTTTCACGTCCAAAAGGCAGCTTGATGATTATAAAAACAGGAAAGAAGTACAAGTTGACCTGGGTAGTTTTCCAACAGGGATTTACCTGCTGAAATACTTTCACAATAATGCCTGGAATTCCGGGAAAATAATCCTTTCACGATGATTGCAGTATGCATTCAGACAGCTACTTAAATTCATTATCTTTAGTCTTTTACAATTCAAATAATCTTCAATATGAAATCAGGTATTAGTCTTAAGTTTCCCCGGCTGTTTTATGGAATCCTTCTCATTTCCATTTTCGGTATAAATTTTTCACTAAAGGCTCAGTCGTTTGTCTTTGTGGATACTTTATACATTGGGTTAAACCCTGAACAATGGCCCCTTTCGGTCTGTAATTCAGTGGACTGGGGTGATTATGATGGCGATGGCGACCTGGATATACTGAATACCGGCCATTCAGGTTATACGAACATCACAAGGATTTTCAAGAATGATGGGAATGGGGTATTCACCGGACTAACCTCACTTAATCTTCCCGGAGTTGACAGTGGTGAGGAAGGCTGGATGGATTTTGACAACGATGGTGACCTTGACATTTTATTAACAAGGTAGATAATCCAGGACATTTACTTGTGAAAATCATGAAGAATGACGGGCAGGGTATTTACTCAGAAGTGACAATGCTTTACAGTACAAATTATCATGGCCTTTACACGCCCATCTGTAGATGCCGACTGGGGTGATTATGACAAGGATGGCTTTATGGATTTGATTGTGGTTGGCGACAGCATATTAAATTCTGATCAGCTTTATCCTTTTTCGGTATATACAGGAATAAAGGCGATGGTACTTTTACATTACAATCACAGATTGTTTTGCCCGGGGTTTACCATGGTTCTGCCCGGTGGCAGGATTTTGACAATGATGGTTCCCTTGATTTTTTACTTTGTGGCGCAACCGGTAATCCATATAACGAACAACCGGTAACTAAAGTCTTCAGAAACGATGGATCAGGCAGTTTCACACAGGTTGCTGATCTGGTTGGAGTTTATTACGGAGAGGCGGTATGGTGTGATATTAATAATGATGGTTTCCCTGATATTATTGAGTCAGGCTCTTCAGGAAATGAATTGAACCGTGACATTACTACAAATGTGTATAAAAACCAGGGAGATGGGACCTTCCTGCAGCTCAGCGGACATATGCTTCCACCGGCAACAGGGAGTAGCCTGGGTTGTGGAGATTACGACAACGATGGATACATGGATATTCTAATGATTGGGTCGCTGGATACCAACTTTTATATTCCAGAGACAAAATTATACAGGAACAATGGAGATGATACTTTTACGCCGGAAAATGACCTTGCCTTTCCCGGTTTAGGGTATGGTGATGTGGCCTGGGCTGATTATGACCAGGATGGTTTTCTTGATGTTTTGGTAGCCGGTGCGAATGCTTATGGGGGAAGGAATTGCATGGTATATAGAAGTACAGGAGGAACCACTCCTAATACCGCTCCTGGTGGCCCTGAAAACCTGCAGGCGAATAGTGATGGGGACTTGATTGTATTCAGCTGGGAAGAAGCCTTCGACGAAATTACACCGCAGCCATGCCTTACGTACAATCTTCGCATTGGGACCACTCCCGGGGGATGTGAAATTATGGCACCCCTGTCGCAACCTGGTGGACAGACACTTAATACCCGGTCGCAGGAAACATGGGCACGCAAAATGAATTTTCCATCGAACTTCCATCAGGCACTTATTATTGGGCAGTACAAACTATTGACAATGGCTGGATGGGAAGTCCGTTTATCACTGATTTCTTTACTACTTCTGTTTCTGAGCCAACAGAAGCACGGATTCAGATCAGTCCGAATCCTGTGGTTGATTATCTGAAGATTGAAGGGTTAATTCCTTCAGAAGGCTCAACGATAATCATACAAACAGGATCTGCAAAAAGGCATGTATTTTATAAACCTTCCGGAGAAGAATCTCATTCTCTTAAGTTTATCAGGTTATAGGAAAACCAACAGCAGAAAGCAGGTTTTTTACCCGCAAAGACGCAAAGGGAGCGCTAGGACGCTATTGATTTTCTGAAACCAGATATTCACCGGCTTCAGGTTCGCCTATTTTTTACTTTTCAAGAGCAGTATATCGGATATTACCTTTTCCCGTTATCCGGAATAAATATGGGCAATTGATCCACAAATCTTAGATTTGCAAAAAAATAATCAAACTGGAAGGTAACGCATCCCATAACTTCAGCGCTCTCGACAAGGGCGTTTTTGAATCCCTGTTTCCGTGCTGAATTCAAGGCCTTTGCTTCTTTGCACAGAAGTATGTGAAGGACTTTGAAACAGCAAAAGAGCTGTGCAGGATGCATTTATCACCTTATGGGAAAAACGGGAAAGCATTGATACCAACCGTCCGGTGAAATCTACCTTACCACCATCATTTTCAATCGTTGCCAGAATTACCTTCGCGACAACAGGAAGTTTAATTCCGATATCCTCGAAATTGAAAACCTGCTGGAGTTCTCCGAAAATGTTGCCTCCGATTTCCTGGTGGAAGCCGAACTTGCCGGGCAATCAAAGCAGTCATTGATGAATTGCCGGAGAAATGCAGGAGATTTTCCTGCTGAACCGCTACGAAACCTTAAGTATCATGAGATTGCTGAACATTTACAGCTTTCTCAGAAAACCGTTGAGGCGCAGATGTGAAAGCTTGCAGCATATGCGGCTCCGACTGGCTGAATATAAGTAAATGCATGATCCTGCTGATGCACCTTTATCCAGATTCAAATAGGTAATTTTCAGTACCTGTGGCAATCAATTTTAGTGACTTCGGTAGTTTAAAAATATTAGTGCATGATAAGGGTAAACCATTGATCAGGTGTATTATTGATAGAACAAGACCATGGAAGAACCAATGACATATTACATCGACCTGATAACCAGGTACTTTTCGGGAGAAGCAAGTCCTGAAGAGCTGATGTCATTGTCAGGATGGATCAAAGAAAGTGCTGAAAACAGGAAGTTGTTTGAGGATTATGGCAAGGCCTGGAATCTCACCGAACAATCCATAATTGACCAGAAAATTGACCTGGACGCTGAATGGTCATCATTGTCAGGCAAAATCAATTTTGAAGAAAAGCGTCATGAACCTAAAGTAATCAATATCTCAGCCGCTGAATCAACCAAAAAAGGAACCGGAAAAAACTGGCTGAAACTGGCTGCAACTTTGTTGATACTCATTGCTTCATCAACATTTGTATATTATTATTTTGGGAATTCACGCATGGTAACAATCACAGCCGATGCAGGCATCAGGGAAGTTACCCTGCCCGATGGTTCAGTGATATCGCTCAACCAGGGATCAAAACTTGAATATCCTAAAACATTCAAGAACAAAAGAATAGTCCGTCTGGAAGGAGAAGCTTATTTCAAAGTTGCTCACGATGCCGGGAAGCCCTTTATTGTGAAAGGCAATGAGTCGAATGTGGAGGTACTGGGAACCCAATTTAATGTGAAAACCCGGAATCAGCAGGGCAATATGGAGGTAGTACTTACCTCAGGAAAGGTTTCCCTTTATACCGATTCAAGCCCATCGAAAAAAATGATTCTCAGTCCTGGCGATCAGGCTGAAGTTTCTCCGGTTAAGAATTCAATCATCAGGCAGGTAAATACCGACCTGAATTACCTGGCCTGGAAGACAAGAAAAATCAATTTTGATGATACCCGGATGGATCAGATCATTGCCACGCTCAAATCAGTATATGGTGTTGAACTTCAGTTCACTGATCCCGGACTGGCTGAATGCACAGTGACCGCATCCTTTGATCAGCAGCCCCTTACTTCGGTATTAAATGTTATCACCAGCACCCTGGATTTAAAAGTACAGCAAAAAGGTAGTATCTTCATCCTTTCAGGTAAAGCCTGTAAATAATTAAAATCTGAATTGTTGAAATTTAATATCCTCACATACAGGTATATAGGGATATTGTTATTCCTGTTTATTGTCAGTGGTTCCTATGCCCAGAACCTCGATCAGCGCATTTCACTCAATGTGAAGAATAAACCTTTAAAGGAAGGTGCTCTCCGAGATTTCGGAGAAGGGGAATATTATGTTCTCCTATAGCCGGCAATCTGTTCCAGTGCAACAAAAGGTTAGCCTGAAAGTTCAGAATCAGCCACTCAGGCAGGTGCTGGATCAATTACTTACCCCGCTTGGAATAAGCTATAGTGTAGTCGAGCAGCAGATTGTACTTAAGCCTGCGGGTACTGTAGATGAATCAGCACAAACCCTGCAAAAAAAGCAGAAGTTTACACTAAGCGGGTACATCCGCGACCAGTCAACGGGTGAGATTATCATTGGAGCCAATGTGTACGACAGGGACACCTACCAGGGGACAACCACCAATGGGTACGGCTTTTTTTCCATCACACTCACAGAAGGCAATTACCAGATGGCTTTCTCGATCCTGGGGTATGAAAAAGTAGAAAAACCCATTCAGCTGACTTCAGACATGCGTCTGTCGGTAGAGTTGAAAGAGGCTGCAATCAGTATGCGGGAAATAGAAATTGTGAGTAAGGAAGGGGATGAGGCACTTGTAAAAGTAAATAATGGTAGTGTCCGGCTTTCCGGTTCTACCCTGAAGCAGATGCCCGGATTTGCAGGGAATGTGGATGTGATCAAATCGCTGAATTCAGTGCCGGGAATTAATGCATTTGGCGATGGTTCCACTTTTTATTATGTCCGCGGAGGTAATAACGACCATAACCTGTTAATGATTGATGATGCCCCGATATATAATCCTTCTCATCTTTTTGGCTTCTTTTCTGCTTTAGCTCCTGATGCCATCAAGGATGTAAAAGCCTACAAGGGTGATTTCCCGGCTTCTTATGGAGGTCGGTTATCATCCGTAATTGATGTCAGGGCCAGGGATGGCAATATGAAACGGCTGGGGTTCTCGGGGAACCTTGGGCCTTATACATCGGACCTGACACTGGAAGGCCCGATTAAAAAGGAATTCAGCTCCTTTATTATTTCCGGCCGCAGGTCAAATCTGAATTGGTTAAATTTTTCAAGCTTAAGCAATCGTACCTTCAGTATTAATTTCTATGATCTGAATGCCAAGATAAATATCAGGCTTAACCGGAATAACCGGCTGTTTCTGACCGCATATTCCGGGAATGACGATTTCAGTCGTTTTTCCACTTCTGCAGTACATACTTTTGGTATTCAGTGGAAGAATGCGGCGGGTACGTTACGCTGGAATCACATATTCAATAATCGATTGTTTTCCAATACCACAGCCAGTTTCAGCCGGTATGATTATTACCTTTTTATTTCGCGTCAGGATAATAATTACTGGACTTCCTCCATTTCGAATGCTACCCTGAAAACCGACCTCACCTGGTACCCCAACCCTGGCAATACAGTAAAAACAGGTGTTGAATTAAGTAATCATCACTCCAACCCGGGTAATATCCATTTTTCTGAGGATGATATTCAGAAGAATACACCCGTAATTCCTCAGTATCAGTCGGTTGATGTTACATTATACCTGAGCAATGAGCAGATCATCAGGGAAAAACTCATGCTGAATTATGGATTGCGATTCACCTCCTGGAGGGATCTGGGCCCTACCACAGTGTACCTTTTTGATGGAACCCATAAAGTGATCGATACAGCAACAGTGGCTGACCGTGCTGTTTATAAAAGCTTTGCCAATGTTGAGCCCAGGTTAAGCATTGGTTATGCGTTAACCAAAAGGTTATTGGTGAGGGCGGGTTATAGCCATACCGTCCAGTATCTGCAGATGCTTTCCAATTCAACCAGTCCTTTTACATCGCTGGAAGTATGGGCTCCCTCGGGACCCAATATTAAGCCACAAAAGTCAGATCAGATTAGTTTAGGCATCGTTCAGCAATTTTCCCGAGGGGTTAGTTTTACCCTTGAATCCTATTACCGGTTGTTCTCGAATCAGATTGAATATATGGATCACGCTAATATGTTGTATAATCCTCTGATTGAAGGAGAAATCCGTTTTGGCGATGCGAAATCATACGGGGTGGAAGCCTTGCTCCGGAAATCGGAAGGCAAATTCTCAGGTTGGATTGGCTATGCCTGGTCGAGGGTATTCCGGACTATTGAAGGGGTTAATAATGGTAAAGAGTATCCTGCTTACTACGACAGGCCTAATACCGTTTGTGTCAACCTTTCGTATCGCTCAGGAAAGCATTGGGAGTTCTCGGGAAGCTGGATTTATCTAACCGGCTCACCCACTTCCACACCGGTAGGTTTTTATGAATACAATGGTTATACCGTTCCTATTTTTGGAGCAAAGAATAACGACAGGCTACCCGATTATCACAGGATGGATGTGGCGATTACCTGCTGGCTGAATAAACCGGGAAACCGATTCCGCCATAGCCTGGTCTTCTCTGTTTATAATTTATATGGCAGGCATAATCCTTTCATCGTGAATTTCAATAAAATTATGGATGATAAAGGAAATTTTTATGTTCCTTCCGACCTCGACGGGAATTTTGAAATTGTTCCAACCCAGCTATCGGTAGCCGGCGCCCTTCCATCCTTAAATTATACCTTCAGATTTTAGAAGCCTAAAAGCAAATGAACGACAAAACAACATATACCGAAGATACTTCAGGGAACGATAAGAATCGAAAGGATTCTGGCAGGTTAAGCGGTTTTTTCAGTAGTATCCTGGCACTTTTACTAATGTTGCTTGGTTTGAATGCCTGTGAGGAGCAGACAGACTGGGATTTACAAACAGTGCCCAGCGATATGATTGTTGTTGAATCCGTGATCACCAATGAGATGAAACAACAATCGGTGAAGATCACATTCCCGCAGGAAGGATATAATGATAGTGTTTTGCCTGTAAGAGGTGCCGAAGTGATTGTAACAGTCAATGGAAATGTATACAACTTTAAGGAGTCGCCTGATCAGCCCGGGATCTATTTATCGAATGTGCCATTTGAAGGGAAACCCGGGAAGGAACACTCCTTATTGATTAGTTACGGTAACAAGGTTTTTACAGCCAAATCGGGTATGGTGAACTGGCAGGGAAATTTCGGTGAAGGCATTTATGTTACACGCAAGGATGACAACCTGTATCGCCTGGTGTGGCTCTCGAGGCCTTATCATCCGAAAAAAGCCCTGATGTACGAATTGCTTATCGACTGGTCGCATCTTCCCGCCTGGAAGGATTCCAGCTGGTCATCCACACATGCAAGGATGTTTTATTACACACTGCCCACGCTGGATGTGAGTGAAATATTTGCTCCGGCAATTGAAGCTGTAAGGTTCCCATTAGGTACCAAAATCACGGAACGAAGGTACACACTCACCCCTCAGCATGCAGATTTTGTGAGGGATTTACTGTCGGAAACTACCTGGCAGGGAGGGTATTTCAGCTCCGCACCTTCTAATGTGGGTACCAATCTAAGTTCCGGGGCTATTGGCTATTTCGGCGCCTGTGCAGTGCTCTCAAATACATCAGTGGTTAATGGACTGATATCCAAATCTACTTTGACAGATACTGAACAATAATCCATACAGGGGTTATTATTTATTTCAACTGCTACATTCTGTGGAATGAAAAATTTTGAGGAAAATATTGAAAATCAATTCGAATATAACCGAAATAAAAACCTGTTTCAGGACGGAATATTAAACTCCTTGAAGTTCAGTCCTGAAACCCTGAAAGCCATCGAAAATATTCATCAGCTCAGTGAAGAGGCTGAGGTTTTATTAATTGATTATTTAACCCATCGGGCAATTCAGAAGTTCTGTAACCTGAATCAGTATTATTCGTTCGACACTGGTGCATATAAGGCTTTAAGAAGTCTATATGTAGAGCTTTTCCTGAATCTAAAGACAGGACAATTACCCGTTGAAACCATTGCTGCTCATCATTATGAGAACATTATCAGCTGGCTGCAGCAGACCAATCCTTTTGCTGAGAAGATCTATTCATCAAAAGGAGAGGAACTGGAAGCCGTAGCATGTTCGGAGTATTCCCCTGATCTTCAGTTTGAGATTTTGCAACTCGATATGAATCAACTGGTTGAGCCTATTCTTGATATGGGTTGCGGGATAAAGGGGGAGTTAGTAAAATATTTGCGACTGAAAGGTTTTGTAGCCTATGGCTTCGACAGGTTTGTTGAAGAAACACCCGATTTGATAAAGGCTGACTGGTTTGAATTCCCTTTTGAAGAACAGCAGTGGGGTACCATCATCAGTAACTTAGGATTTACCAACCATTTCATGCACCATCATTTGCGTAATGACGGGAATTTCATAGGTTATGCAAAAAGGTACATGGAGATATTAGATTCATTGAAACCTGGGGGATGTTTTATTTATGCTCCGGATCTCCCTTTTATCGAACGATACCTTGAGCAGGAAAAGTTTCAAATCACGAAGCATGATGTTGGCCAATCGGAAATAAAGTCCGTAAAAGTGAAAAGACTCTATTAAGAAATAGAGGATAAGTGAGATTTCAGGCTGATTTATGCGGTTGGGATATCATTGATGAATGGGACGCCTGATTGTCAGAAATTTGCAGAAAAGAATTTTCATAGAAAAAAGAATACAAGCCGAAGGCTTCCCTTCGGGAGAATTCTGACTCCTGAATTCTTGGATTCTTGAATTCTTGAATTCTTCTTAAACGGAAACAAAAGTCTACCCCTAAGTAATTAAATCATAATAAGATAGAAAATTTCTCAAAAAAATCCCCCATTTGACTAAGGGTAAAAAATGAGTAGGGTGTAATATAGATGTCTACAACATCAAAATTTGACCTGAAAACAAAACAACACATCACTCTAAACCTTATGACCATGAAAACACGCAGATTTATCCGACTTGGCGCTCTTCTTCTTACTGTATTGAGCCTATCCCTGACAAGTTGTAAAAAAGACAATATTGATGAAGGGAAAGCAGATTCTACCTCAATGGAACAATTGAGTGCCGATGAAAACAATGTTGAAAACGTAACTGAAGACGCTCTGAAAGATGTGGAAGGAGTACTTTCCTATCAGGGTGGCTATAAGTCTACCTCCGGAATCCCCTGCAATGCAACTGTAGATTCGGTTTCCGTGGTAAATGATACTATCACCTTATACATTACCTACGACGGACTGAATTGCAACGGAACCCGCATGCGTACAGGGCAGGTTGAAATCAGGAAAAAATTAGGTTCACATTGGGGACAGCCTTTATCGACAGTAAAAATTAAGTACATCGACTTCACTGTTACCCGCGTAGCTACCGGACGTTCCATTGTCCTGAATGGTGAAAAAACCTTCGAAAATGTAAGTGGCGGTTTCATCTGGATGCTGGGAACCTCAATGACCTCCCTGGTGCATAAAGTAAGTGGTTACATGAATATTACCTTCGATAATGGTACCACCCGCAACTGGAGTGTAGCCCGTCAGACCACCTACTCAGGCACCCCCGGACAACTGCTCGTTACCATCGACGGTTTTGGTTCAACTGAAGGATATACTAATCTTGTTACCTGGGGAACCAACAGGCAGGGAGAACAGTTCTACACGCAAATCACTCAGAGTGTGGTGCATAAAGAAGTATGCGGATGGGATCCGGTATCAGGAATCAAGATCCACCAGATTCCCGCAGTTGATAAATCTGCCACCATCACCTTCGGATTTAACACAAATAATGAGCCCATCGGTGATGATGAATGCCCCACCCGCTACAGGATCGATTGGATCAATGGGACATACTCCGGAACCGCTTTCCTTCAGCTTCCTTAACCTCAATTATACTAGTCAGCCAAAGACTGTCCGAAAGGGCAGTCTTTTTTTCGTTTATGAGAATAGCTAAAAGGCTTGGGGTGCAGGAGGTAAACATGAATATTGTTCTTTTGAACACTGTCGGGATGATTGGAACAATAGTTTTCCCTTTTTGAGCATTGTCAAAATAATAAGTCAGGCCTGAAGGCCATAGGTTTTGTTCAGTTTGCTCATCCCCAGCCTAAAGGCTGGGGTTTCAAGATAATTTTGAATCTTTTCTGCATATCAAACTGACCATGGTTTTTTGGGGAGAGCAGATTTGTTGTTGCTCACCCGCCAAGGCTGGGGTTTCAAGATGAATTTTGAAGTCTTTTCTTGAGCATGGTCAAATAATAAGTCAGGCCTGAAGGCCATAGGTTTGTTCAGTTTGCTCATCCCCAGCCTAAAGGCTGGGGTTTCAAGATCAATTGATTCATCCTGTAACCCCAGCCTTCAGGCTGGGGTTAGTCTAAGTGATCTGATCCGGGCCTTTAGGCCTGACCGATTCATATTCCTATGTTTGTGCTTAAAATTTCAAACTGCGCGAGTATGCTGCATTTCAGGCACTGTACTTTCAGTCATTTCCAGGATTATCTGCAAGTTCATTGGTTAACCCTGCCACATCCTTTACCATTATTTCCATAAACCTCGAAGGCTCTTCATAAATCGGGCTATGGGCAGATTTTTCGAAGGTGTAGAAACCCTTTCACCGGTGCATCAAGGCTTTCAAGATAATCACGGGAAAGTGCAGTGTTTACAGTGAGGTCATATTTACCACTCATAAAATAGACGGGAATATTGAGTTTTGTAACCTGAACCGGGAGATCTGTTTCAAACAGTTGATTTGACAGATTCGTTTTTTTGAGGAAAGAGAATTTTGATTTCCAGATATTGCACTTTTCTTTCAGCGTATAGGCTTTGCATAGCCAGACAGGAACGAATACCCCGGTAAAAACAGAATGCATGGATCGCATAGTCCCGATACCTAATTCATGCATGGACTGATCCCTAACCAGTGATTTATAAAATGACAAGGCAGCCGTATCAAGCCGCATGACGGGGTATTGCTGCAATTCTTTTACTTTGGAATGTTCCCCTTTTTCCTTGTATTGCTCCAACATATACTGATATGCAATCCTCTCCGACTTCAACTGATTGGTAATCTGTGCCATACCGATATATGCATGATAAAGTTCAGGAGCCTGTTCAGCTGCTTTAATCGCGAAGGCAGTCCCACCCGAATGGGCCATTAAAAAGATTTTCTCCTGTCCGAACCTTTTGCGCAGGTAGTTTGTAACCTCTATGGCATCTTTGGTTAGTTGTTCAAAGGTCATACTTGCAGGAGTAACCTCCTGACTGTAGGAAAGGCCACCTCCGCGTTGCTCCCAGTAACAGACCGTAAAATGATCTTCCAGTCCGGGCTTGTACTTATCGATGAGGAAATAATTAGGGAATGCCGGCCCTCCGTGAATGTATAGCAGCACAGGGTTGTGGATATTCTTACCCCGGATAAACATTCCCTGCCTGACTCCCCCAATGGTTACAAACACTTTTTCGGAGATACTGCCTTCAATGACAAGGTTGTTTTCATCTTTGAATTTTTCAGGAGTGCCAGGGCTTAGGTATATCAGTAACCCAATAATTATGAGGAGGATGGCTGCAATACCTGAAAGGATATAGAGAAACATTTTCAAGGCGATTTTTAAAAATTTATTTCCGGAAGCTTTTGACATGTATTCATGTAGTTTAGAAATTGCGGTTACATGGGTGTGATGGAAATGGGTTTTTCTTCATGGAATGCTCATGTCTTAATTATTGCATTTACAGGCACCGGCAAGGAGTGCCAAGTAGCAGGAAAAACCACTCAGTTCATGGTCGCTCACTTCCGGGAAATTGGCACCTCGTACAAAGCGATAACTTAATCCAATGTCGAGACGAAAGATTTTGCCTAGCGAAACTTGTGCAAAAACGGAAGGTTCCACTACCGGGAAAATCTTCATAACATCTTCGCCATCATCCGGGATGGTTTCCTTGAAAAGCGCACCACAGGCAGTCATCAGGTGAGTGCCGATATTCAGTTTTTCTCCGGGAAGCACTATATAGCCGATCTCAAGTCCCCCATAACCCATTTTGATAAAAGAGTAGCTGTCTTCCTGGATGTTCGTCACCTCAACCCCTTTTGCCATTCCCCATCCGCCACCACCAAAAGTGAGCCGATTGTTGAAAGTTGCAGAACCCCGGCCCCCATTCATAACCGTAAACTGGTTATTGACAGAGGTAAACAATACACCTGTGCCACCATAGGTGAGGGTGGTAATATGCAGCACTTTGCCGTTGTCAGTTAGAATGCTGACCTGTCCTGTTAATGAATCGGAGGGGGTAATTTGCTGACACAGCCCGGTAAATGGGAGTTTTATCAGCATAAGAACTGTTATAATTAAAGCAGATATTAATTTCATAGACCGGCAGCTTGGAGGGGTGATTCTTCTTGCAGTTTCCTCAACAGCAGATTTTTTAGAAACGACCACTATTGAGGATGCAAATATCCTTACACTGCTTTGGTGCTGAAATTATTTTCCGGTGAAGGTGCCTGTTTTATTGGTGAAGGGGTAAAATGAAGCATTGAATGCCCCAGGATGAAGGTGTGTGGAAATTCGTGGATAAAACTTCTTATTTGACGGGTTTCACCATCAGTCGTTTCACAAGCCATTTTCTTACAGGGATATCATACAATTTCAGACTGGCCCATGCAATGGCAATGGATGAGAATAACAACAGCAATCCCGCCGGCCATGCCTTCTGTAATGGAACCTGGTTATCGACAACCCAGGCTGTGAAGATGTAAATAAGAGGGTAATGGATGATATAAATCGGATAGGAGATATCTCCCAGGAATCCACAAACCCTGGCAGAAATTTTTCCCCTGAGTTGTCCGCTGGCACCCAGGTAGACAATAAGCGGGAACAGAAAAATGATGGAAAGCGAATCATAAAGCCCATTCCACCATAGATGTTCACTTCCCCCGATGCGTGGAAATGAAAAGATGAGGATGAGCAACAAACTGCACCATAGAAAGGCATGCCTGAATTTTCCCGGCTTACTGATCCTTGAAAGCAGGAGTCCAGCCATGAAGGGATAAAGCAATCGGGTTAGTCCAACACGAATCTGCACCGGGTCGAGCGACCAGCCTCCAACCACATCACCATTGGGGCCTGAAACAGCCAGGTGTATCAATGCAATTCCTGCCAGGGCCACCAGTACCGACAACACAAGTTTGGATGCTTTCCTGAGGAAGAAGGCATATAGGATATTGGCCACATATTCAAAGAACAGCGACCAGGCCGGGCCATTAAGAGGATGCATCTCACCCCAGCCCCTGATATCCATGGAAGGAGGAACCGGCAGCAAAGTAAATCCAATCAGCATGATCAGCAGCATTTTCCACACAGGAACAGCGCTGATGCCGGGGAATACAACAGGGGAAGCAGAAAAATAGAAACCAATGGCGCCAATGAGCATCCCGATAATAATCATCGGGTGAAGCCTGATCAGACGCCTCTTGAAGAATTCTTTAACACTCATACTCTTCCACCGATCATCATAGGCATACCCGATCACAAAGCCCGATAAAACAAAGAAGAAGTCAACTGCCAGGTACCCGTGATTGATGATCTGGGTCAGATGATTCCCACCCGAAAAGGTTTCAAAGAAGTGAAAAATAACCACCATGACTGCTGCAACACCTCTCAGCCCGTCGAGAATAACATAATGGTTTCTTGTATCAGAAAATGAAGTGGTGGGTAAACTGTGTTGTTCCATGTTTAACTTGCTCCCGCTGAAAAGAATCTGTCAGACTTTTGAAAGAGTTACAAAGCACCTGAATCAGCATGAATCCATGGCTGCATGCTTTGATACCGCGGCAAATCTACGAAAAGAGACTTATCCGGCATCAGCTTTTTTCTGTCAGAACAGGAATATGTAATAAGTACGCTAAGTCTTTGTAGCAAGCATTTCCGATCTGTACCTAGGAACAAAGTATGACCCGGAAATCACCGGGAAGCAGTGGAAAACTATCGTTTGACAAATTTTCCGGCAGGCATCGAAATTCCATTCCCTTCAACCCGGTAAATATATGATCCTGAGGGTAATGATGAGGTTGAAATATTGCTGAGGGATTGTCCTTGCTGTACCGGCACCTTAAGATATTCTTTCCCGTTGAGGTCGCTGATCACAATGAAATGGGAGGTTTGTTGCAATTGATTCCCAATAGGAATGTTGATTTCCTGCGCAGCTGGATTGGGAAATGGCAGCGGGTTAGGCGTTTCGCCGTTTTTTATGCCCGAGACTTTATCAGGGAGTGCATACACCGATGTGGAGGTGATATAAGTCGAAACCGAATAATCATAAACATAAACCACCAATTTGCTCTTATTACTATTGTCAGTAAATGTAAATGAGTAAGCCCCTCCTGGCACTGTAAGCAAAACAGTTCCATTTTCGTTGAACACCAGGGTGGTATAAATGTAATACCCCGAAGTGTCGGAAGTAGCTACATATTCATAACTCACGGCAAGAATTTCAACCAGGTCATCCAGATTAAAGACTTTTGAGCTTACATAGGCAACATCGTACAAATAGGTGTTCGTAGGAACAGGAACAGATATGTTTTTCCAGGGGGTATGGTCTTCATTATAAACCTGGACAGAATTCATTAGGTAATCCGTAACAAAGTATTTATATCCAAAGTTTTCCACATCGGCCACTTCTGCTGCCCCGGTGTAGGATTGTTCAAAAGTTAGCTGTGCGTATGAAAAGGAAAATACAAGCACAAGAATGAAGGTAAGGGAAAGTGATTTGTTTTTCATAGGTAAAGTTGGACTGTTTAATAATATGGAATTCAAGCCGAAGGCTTCCAGCAGGACACGAGAATTCAGAATACATTAGTCTTTAAGTTCCTAATTTTATCACTTTCTTCATAATTTTATTTCATGACAAGCAAACATTCTATTCACCTTTGGCTTCTGAATTCTGAATTCTGGATTCTTTTTTCTTTATATTACCATTGTTGTATGAAATCAAACTAACCCTAGATAATCCCTTGATTACTAATACAATAATTTTTCTCAGGCAAATATACATAAATCATAATATTTGGATAGTTTTTTACAAAGAAATTGTGCCGGAAATCTAGTTTCTTTAATAACTTTAGACTATGATTTGAAGCAGGGATTTATTTGACGTATAAGTGGATTAGTCAGTATCGGTTTTTGTTTTGATGGGTTTTGAATCACAATTAATTATAAGGGAATGATCAATCATATTATCAATTTTTCAATCAGGAATAAGCTGATTGTCATACTGTTTACCCTTACAATAGCCGCATATGGCATTTATGCTGTAATGCGGATCCCTGTGGGAGCGGTCCCCGACATTACCAACAACCAGGTGCAGGTAATCACCACCTCCGGAAACCTGGCAACCCAGGATGTGGAACAATTTCTTACTTACCCTGTCGAACTGGAGATGTCGAACCTCCCGGGGGTGAAAGAAATCAGGTCGATATCGAAATTCGGGCTTTCAGTGGTAACCATTGTGTTCGATGATGACCTGGGAACCTACCTGCCACGGCAACTGATTGCCGAAAAGCTGAAAACAGCCGCCGCCAATATACCCGAGGGCTTTGGTACCCCCGAAATGGGACCTATCACCACCGGATTAGGTGAAATTTACCAGTACACCCTCGATGTAAAACCCGGCTATGAAGGGCGTTATACTGCCATGGAGCTGCGCACTATCCAGGATTGGGTGGTAAAGCGCCAGCTTTCAGGGATCAAAGGGGTGGTAGAGGTGAACACCTGGGGTGGATTTCTGAAACAATACGAGGTTGCCATTGACCCGGAAGTGCTGCGAAGGATGAATATCTCATTGATTGAAGTGTATGATGCCCTCCGGCTGAACAACAATGTTGCAGGAGGTGCCTACATCGAAAAACAGAATAAAAGCTATTTCATCAGGGGTGATGGAATGGTAAATTCATTGGAGGATATACAATCGATCGTTATAAGGAATATTGATGGAAAGCCTGTGTTTATCAGGGATGTGGCACAGGTGAAATTCGGACATGCCAACCGATTTGGAGCCATTACAGCCAATGGTGAAGGGGAGAAGGTGCTGGGACAGATCATGATGCTGAAGAACGCCAATTCGAAGGAGGTGATCTCGGAAGTGAAGAAAAGAGTGGAAGAAGTGCAGAAAAACCTCCCTGAAGGTATATACATCAATCCCATTCTTGAAAGAAGTGAACTGATAGGTAAAACATCCTTCACCGTAGCGGAAAACCTGATCCTGGGCTGTCTCATCGTTATGCTCATCGTGATCCTGCTCTTAGGCAACCTCCGCTCGGCACTGGTTATCGCTTCTATGATTCCCCTGGCTTTGCTGTTTACCATTTCGATGATGTTTATTTTTGGCATCGATGCCAACCTGATGAGCCTGGGGGCCCTCGATTTCGGAATTATCATCGATGGGGCTGTGATCATTGTTGAATTCATTGCCATCCGCATTACTGACCGGAAAAGCGAGCTGGCATCTTCCAACCCGGAACAGCGGAGGTTCCTTCTCGACAGGATTACTTATGACGGAGCTTCCCGGATGATTAATTCAGCCATCTTCGGACAGATCATCATCCTGATCGTTCTGATCCCGATTTTTGCCCTGAGTGGTGTTGAAGGTAAGATGTTCAGGCCGATGGCGCTATCTTTCAGTTTTGCCATCCTGGGGGCAATGATCCTGGGACTTACCTGGCTTCCCGTAGCATCCGCCTTATTCCTCAGGCCGGTGGATAAGGATAAGAAAACGTTTTCAAAATGGCTGATGAAATGGATTCATCGTTCCTATAAACCGGCTATCGAATGGTCGTATTCGCATAAAAAGTATGTACTCGGACTGGCTTTGCTCTCCTTAATTTTTACCGGGATTTTATTCTCGAATATGGGAGGAGAGTTTGTCCCAACCCTTGATGAAGGCGATTTTGTGATCCAGCCTGTACTGAAAACGGGTACCTCCCTCTCGAAAACTGTGGAAATGACCACCCGGATGGAAAGCATTTTAAAAGCAGGTTTCCCGGAGGTCGATAAAATAGTGTGCAGGATTGGCGCGGCTGAAGTCCCTACCGACCCCATGTCGATGGAAGAAATTGACATGATCATCAAATTAAAACCCCGAAAAGAATGGGTTTCCGCTAATACGAAAGAGGAATTGGCCGATAAATTCAAAGAAGCCCTGCAGGTGATTCCCGGCATCGACTACGAATTCACCCAGCCTATTGAAATGCGCTTCAATGAACTGATCACAGGGGTAAGGGCTGATATTGCCGTAAAGATATTCGGTGAAGACCTCGACTATCTGAACCAGAAAGCCAATGAGGTTAAACGGTTGATCGATGGCATCCCCGGTGCAGCCGATGTGATACTTGAAAAGACTGCCGGCCTTCCACAAATGGCGGTATCCTATAAACGCGACCGCCTGGCCTACTATGGGATGAATGTGGAAGATGTCAACCGGCAACTTTCAATGGCTTTTAGCGGACTTACTGCCGGAAGTATTTTCGAAGGAGAAAAGAAATTCGACCTGGTAGTCAGGCTCGATGAGCTGCACAGGAAAGGGATTGAAGACATCCGAAACCTGAATATTGCCCTGCCTGATGGCAGTCAGAAACCCCTAAGCGAATTCGCTGAAATTGAGAATACCACAGGCCCGGCTAAGATTTCCAGGGAAAACACCCACCGAAGAGTCGTGGTGAGTGTGAATGTAAGGAACAGGGACCTGCAATCCGTTGTTACTGATATACAATCCACCCTTGATAAAAAACTCAAGTTGAAACCCGGGAATTATGTGGTTTACGGAGGACAGTTCGAAAACCTTGAGAATGCCACCCGGCGGCTTAAACTGGCAGTGCCTGTTGCACTTTTATTGATCTTCATCTTCCTGCATTTTGCTTTCCAGTCGCTGCGCGATGCTGCGCTCATTTTTACCGCAGTTCCATTATCTGCAGTGGGAGGGGTTGCCTTCCTGTGGCTCAGGGGCATGCCTTTCAGCGTTTCCGCGGGTATTGGCTTTATTGCGCTGTTCGGTGTGGCCGTGCTGAATGGTATCGTTCTGATTGAGCACCTGAAAGAGCTAAAGAAAGATGGTATGACCGATATGAAAGAACTGATTATGAAAGCTACCAGGGAAAGGTTACGCCCGGTACTTCTCACTGCGGCAGCTGCAGCACTCGGCTTTTTACCCATGGCTATTTCCACTTCTGCCGGTTCCGAAGTCCAGCGGCCACTGGCTACGGTTGTCATTGGCGGACTGGTAACTTCTACTTTACTCACAATGATTGCCTTACCACTGCTTTATGCCATACTTAATGATGAGAAGAAGAAAGGTAAATGGATGAAAAGCCTTCTTTCAAGAAGATTGATGATTTTCATTGGTTTATTCCTGCTGATATCGGGTGCACAGTCGCAATCGCTTACCCTTCAGCAATGCATGGATTCTGCCGTTCAGAACAACAGGGAACTGGCACTGGCCCGCATGAGAATTGATTATGACAAAGCTGCTGTCCCATCTGCTTTTGCTATTGAAAAAACCCAGTTTTTTATGGGTTTCGATCAGAACAACATTGCAGAAAACGGCTATCCGCTTTATGTGGTCGGGGCAGAACAATCCTTTGCTTTCCCCGGGACTTACCTGGCACAGCAGAAAGTGAATTTACTGCAGGTAGGCATGACCAAACTTGAGTATGAAAAGCAGGCCAGGATCCTCCGGAAAAAGGTTGCCCTGGCTTACTATGGGGTGCTTTATAAAGAAAACCGAAAGGCCTATTACCATTACCTTGACAGTGTTTTCTCGCATTATGCCGATGCTGCTGCTCTTCAGTTTAAGCATGGGGCCACAACCCAACTCGACCAGATGATAGCACAGGCGAAGCAAGCGGAGATGAGCCGGCAGTTGACAGAAATGGATGCTGAGGTTCAGCTTGCATACAATGAATTGAAATTATTGATGCAGACTCAGGTCAGATATGGTATCGCTGAGACTGCATTAATGCCTTTGGTAACCGATAAGTCTGCATCCTCCGACCCGGGCTTATTGTTCATGGAACAGAGCATCCGGCAACGAAAAATGATGGTTACTGCTGAGAAAAGAGCCATGCTGCCTTCGCTGAACCTGGGTTTCTTCAGCGGAACAAACCGTTACCAGGGGGCCGCCAATTATTATGGTTACCAGGTGGGAATTGGCCTGCCTCTCTTTTTCAGGGAACAGCAGTCCAGGATTAAAACAGGGATCATCGGTGTTGCCATGGCTGAGAATTTCAGGGATCAGTATACGCTCTCCCTTGAGAACCGGAAAAGTGCGCTGCTTATTGAACTTCAGAAATACCAGTCGGCCATCGACTATTACCGTACTTCCGGCGATCAGCTCTACCAGGAAATCCTGAGGGCAGCCAATCGCAGTTATGCCATGGGAGAAATTGATTTCTTCCGGTTTGTTCAAAGCCTGGAGGCAGCCATCGATATCAGGCTGGCCTACCTCGAAAACCTTAGCAAGTACAATGAACTAGTGATTGAATTAAGCTACTTAACTTTATAAATGCCTGAGATGAAATTGAATAGGATAGTAATGCTTTGTGCCGGCAGCATGATACTGCTGGCAACAGCCTGTGGGAATGGCGGTAATGAAACGGCAACTGAAGCTGAGTCCGGTGAGATGATCTTTGAGATCACCAATGAGCAGTTTGCTGCTGAAAAGATGGCCATCGGACAGATGGATACGATTGTGTTTGAAGATGTGATTCGCACACAGGGAACGATGATGGCACCCATCCAGGCCAAAGCGGAGGTGAATGCCAAGCTCCCGGGGATGATCAGGACGATTGCCTTCCCGGCAGGTAGTTTTGTTCAGAAAGGACAGCTGCTTTATACCATTGAAAGCAAGGAAGTCATAAATATTCAAAAGGAATACTACCGGCTGAGCAGGGAAATGGAAGGACTTGAAAAGGACTTCCAGAGGGTTTCTGCACTGGCAAAGGAAAATATATCATCCGAAAAGGATAGGGTGTCGATGGAGAGTCAGTATAAGAGCAACCAGGCATTACTGAGCGGACTCCGGGCTGAACTTGCCCTGTTGAACCTTGAACCCGATGATGCTGCAAAACCTGTAATTCAGCCTTATTTCAGCATATATGCACCCATTTCAGGGTATATTACATCCCAGAATGGAGTGATCGGGCAGTATGTGAATCCTGAGAACCGGCTGCTTGAAATTGTGGATGTAAGTAAGTTACAGATCCAGTTCAAACTGTATGAAAAGGATATCAGCAGGGCGAAAGTCGGGCAGAAGGCCAGGTTAAATATGGCAGGGCCGGATCAAACAGGCACTGAAGCGAGGGTTATGCAGGTGGGTAAGACGGTGAATCCGACCGATAAGACCGTTAATTGTGTGGCAAGTTGGGTAAAGGTTCCGGAGAATGGGTTGATTGATGGAATGTATGTGGAAATGGAGCTGATTGTGGGGGAGAATAAGTCCATGGCGCTGCCTGAGGAGGCTGTCATCAAATCGGGGAATCAAAGTTTTGTTTATGTCCTGAATAAGAAATCAAATGATAAATACACTTTCACCCGCAAGGAGGTAAAAACAGGCAAAACCAGCCGTGGCTTCACCGAAATTCTGGGAAATGAAGAAATAAAAGATATCCTTGTAAAAGGAGCATTTTCAATGGCGGAATAGTAAAAGTTTCCAGCTATAAAGGCATAAGAAACAAAGAATGTAATTGTGTCTATTGCTTGTCAATCAGGGGTTTGCCGGATGGTGTCCTTTCAATAGTCAATTAGACTTGTGGGTGCTTTTTAGTCAAAGCAAGAATGATGTCAAGATGTGGTACCTCCTTCACACAAGCCGGAACCCATTTTGCGCTAGGTTGGGTCGCTATTTTAACTTTATGATTCAAGAGCTCAACATTGAAGATTTTTAGCATTGAGTGCTTTAAACACCTTCATTATTGTTTCAAACCTTGCATCGGTCAAGCTATTCTCCAGCTTTGAGATTTGTGCTTTTTTTCACCTACCAATTTCCTAATTCTTCCTAAGTTGAATGACGTTCCTTCCTGGCTTGTTTTATTGCTTCACCCAATAAGTCAAGCCAATTTTCAAAGGTATCCCGGTTTGGAGTACCCGGTTTACCAATATGTTTATCAATCATTTCCTCCAAACTGTAAGTCTTCATATAGCTTCCTGTTAAATTACCTTGTAAGCATCTTCTTCATCGCCTCCATATTCTCCTTGCTGTAAAAGTCCTTTCCTTCAGCGGTATACAACAAATTAATCCTGTCTTTATAAGCTTCAGTTATTTTGCCCCTTACCATTTTCAGGGTGGAATTCATCATATGATTATCCTCTGTAAAGGCTTCCGACAAAATACCCGTTGCAGCAGGCAGCCAGCGCTGGGGGAACATCTTATGGTAATGACCATGTCCTTTATAGTGTTGCAGTTCCTTGTCGAGAATATGCAAAGCCTCCCTGGTGGCTTCAGGGGTATCCAAACCCAGGTGTTTATGTTCCAGGTGTCGTTTCAGTGCTTCTTTATTGGGAACCAGCAGGCAAATGGTATAAGGACTCTGATTATTATAGAGCATACACTGGTCGATATAATCACTCTGTGCAATGAAAGCCTCTTCAATGCCTTCAGGACTGTATTTCTCGCCATCATCAGCTATCAGCAGGCTCTTGAATCTGCCCAGTACATAAAGGAATCCATCCTTATCCATATAACCCAGGTCGCCGGTATAGAGCCATCCATCTCTTAAGGATTCGGCAGAGGCTTCAGGGTTATCCCAATATCCCAGCATCACATTTTCACCCCTTACAACGATTTCGCCTTTTGCACCAACGGGAAGCGTATTGCCTTTATCATCACAGATTTTCAATTCCAGGTTTTTCACTAACACCCCTGATGAGCCCAGCTTATGTTTGGCTTTTGAGTTGGAGGAAATGACAGGAGAAGCTTCAGTAAGCCCGTATCCCTGGAACATTGGCATTCCTACAGCATAGAAAAAGCGCTGTAGTTCGATGTCGAGTAAAGCTCCACCCCCAATGAAAAATTCAAGCCTGCCACCAAAGCCTTCCCGGATCTTACTGAACAGGATTTTGTCGTAAAGTCCAACGAGTGGTTTATATATGAAACTCAGGCCTTGTCCTTTGTCGAAACCGGTCCGGTTATACTTATATGATACTTTCAACGCATGGTTAAAAAGTGCATTGATAACCGGGCCTTTTTCCCTGATGCTTTTTTCGATATTTTCCTGAAATTGATTGCAAGAGCCGGCACGCTCATCATCAGGTGGGGCTTGATTTCCTTGATATTGATGGGGATGTTCTTCAGGGTTTCGAGGGCAGTTTTCCCAGCTGGATGGATGCCAGAGAGGCTCCTTTCCCCATCATGCAATAAATGCAGGCTGTGTGGGCAAAAGCATGATCCCAGGGTAGGATGGCTAGCGTGGTATAATCGGGTGGAATGTCCATCAGGGTATAAGATTGAAGGACATTGGACACATAATTATTATGGGACAGGACAATACCTTTAGGTGCGGCCGTTGTGCCGGGCGGGATCGGTTGGCAGGATGTTTTAAGGCTTTCAGTAATTGCCTGAGGATGTGCTTCAAGGTATGCCGCACCTTTTTGCATCACCTCTCCAAAGGTAATTTCCCCGGGCTGCCCTGATTTTTCACCAATAACAATAAGTGTTTCGAGCTGAGGCAGGTCCATCCTGGCAACCCTCACCTTATCAGCCTGCCTTTCGGAAACAATAGCCATTCTTGAACCTGAATGGGCAACCCTGTACCTAATCTCTTCGTATTCCGTAAGCTTTACCGACATCGGAACATTAATAGCTCCGCAGAATACAAATGCCCAATTCACTTATGATCCATGCATTTCTCCCTTCGAAAATAGGGCTATTCTATCCCCCTTTTGTATACCCATGGAGAGCAGTCCAGCAGCAAATTGTTGAACCAATTTGGGGTTTCTGCATAAGATGTGCCATCAAAGGTGCTGTTTGGTTTTCTCGAGTAAGTAAACGTTTTCTGGAAACTGCCTTACACTCTGTTCAAAGAAATCAGGTATGGTTTGCATAGTCTGGGGTTTATAGAAACTTTAGTCCGGAACATTGACGATGAATGATCCCATGGCCCTGAAATGGGTGAACCTTAGGGCTACCGTTTACAAATATCTGATAAAATTGACAGAATTGTTCTTTCGTTGCCTGAAATCTGCATTTGATGCTTTCAGATAGCTGATTTTACCATAATTGCGCAGAATCAAGCACCTTAAATCCGCTAGTGCCTTCATTGGCAACCCTGATCATAGCTTTTGCCACGGTATTGGCAGGTATGGCCTTGTATTTTTTCAATCCTCCCACGAAAAGAAAACCAAGTCCTCCCATTACCGACTGAGCCATCTTTTCTCCTGAGCGGTGTTCTTTCCGGTTGCCCATCAATAGTGAGGGCCTGAAAATGGTAACCGGGAGGTCGAGGTTTCTGAGGGCTTGTTCCATTTCACCTTTCACCCTGTTATAAAAAATACCGGAGTTCGGATCGGCCCCCATGGCACTCACAACCAGCATTTGCCTGGCCTTATTTCTTTTGCACCATCTGCCCAGTTCCACCACATAATCGAAATCAACTTTGCGGAATGCATCCTGCGATCCTGCAGTCTTAATGGTGGTTCCCAGGGTGCAGAACACATCATCAACAGGAAAAGGAGGCTGGAAAGTCCCAAGCTGGTCAAAATTGATCACATCCTGCACTATCGATGGATCCTTAACATCAAGAGGTCTGCGCACCAGCAGGAGGATTTTTTCATAAAGATGCTCTTTCACCAAAAGTTGAAGTAGTTCAGCCCCAACCAGTCCGGTGGCCCCGACAATCATCGCATTTTTCATCTCATTTATTTTTCTCTATCAAAGGTACTAAAAGTTGAAGTATTAATAGGGTTAGCAAAACCCAAACACCGTCGGGTCCGTCAACCGACGGACCCCGCCGGGTTTTTCGCAACTTGAGAATCAATGACTCTCCATAACTTTATCCCACTTCTGTCATTCCATGCACTTTAGTCACTTTATGCACTTTAGCTCACTCTAGTTCACTTTAGCTCACTCTAGTTCACTTTAGCTCACTTTAGGCACTTTAGCTCACTCCAGGCACTTTCGGCACTCTTTTCCCTCCCCCTGCCTAAGTAAACACATTTTTATGTAAGTTTGAATCTCGAACTTTTCCATCATGCCCCTTCTTAATTCTGTCATTTCCTGGTTTATACGAAAACGCATCCACCAGATTGAGCTCTTCATGAAATACCCTCATGAAGTTCAGGAAGAATGGTTTGAGAAGCTCATCAATGAAGCAAAGGACACTGAATGGGGGAAAAAGTATGATTACAGGTCAATCCAAACAGAGGATGATTTCAGGAAGCGGGTCCCTATTAGTGAATATAATGACCTGAAACCCTATATTGACCGCCTGCGTAAAGGGGATCAAAATATCCTCTGGCCTTCGGATGTAAAATGGTTCGCCAAAAGTTCGGGTACTACCAGTGATAAGAGTAAGTTCATCCCTGTTACCGAGGAAGCCCTTGAAGAATGTCATTTCAAAGGAGGGAAAGACCTTTTATCCATCTATTGCAATAATAATCCGAACACAAGGATTTTTAGCGGTAAATGGCTTGGATTGGGTGGTAGTTTTAACCTGGATGATGCGCAGGCTGATACCTATCATGGAGATGTTTCAGCCATTATTATGGAGAATCTTCCCTTCTGGATCCAGCTCATCCGTACCCCGGACCTGAGTGTGGCTCTTATGGATGAATGGGAATCCAAGATTGAAAGGATTGCCCGGATTACAATGGAAGAAGATGTTACCAATATTACCGGTGTTCCATCATGGATGATGTTGCTGCTGAATCGCATCATGGAATTAAAAGGCATTAAAAATATAAATGAAATCTGGCCCAACCTGGAACTCTTTGTTCATGGTGGTGTAAGCTTTATTCCCTACCAGGAACAGTATCGTAAAATATGTCCGCCGGGAATGAATTACCTTGAAACCTACAATGCCAGCGAAGGATTTTTTGGCATTCAGGATCGGTTGTCAGGTGACGATATGCTTTTGATGCTGGATTATGGAATCTATTATGAATTCCTTCCTGTGAGCGAGCTTGGGAATCCCAATGCGATAACTGTTGGCCTTGATCAGGTAGTAATTGGTTTAAACTATGCCATGGTGATTTCTACTAATGCAGGTTTATGGAGATATATGATTGGTGATACCATTACTTTTACTTCAACCGATCCCTTCAGAATCAGGATCACCGGGCGCACAAAAAGCTTCATCAATGCATTTGGTGAAGAGTTGGTGATTGAAAATGCCGATAAAGCACTCGCAATAGCATGTGAAAAATCGCAAGCTATAATCCGTGAATATACTGCCGCTCCCATTTACCTGGATGAAAAGAAATATGCAGCACATGAATGGCTGGTAGAATTCGAATCCCCACCCGAGAGCCTGGAATATTTTACTGAAATCCTCGATAATGCATTAAAATCCTTAAATTCGGACTATGAAGCCAAGCGGTATCACAACATGATTTTAAAACCTCCTATCGTACGTTCCCTGAAGCCCGGAACCTTCTACAACTGGCTCAGGGATAAGGGTAAACTGGGTGGGCAGAACAAAGTCCCCCGACTCTCGAACGACCGGAAATATGTTGACGATATCTTACAAATGCCCCAATAATTAACATTCATACCATCACAATAAATTTTACCTTAACTTCAACCTCTCAGCATCCTTCATAATTACTGAGATTTACTTCTAACATAAAATTTCTATTACATATGCATATCGCAATCGCAGGAAACATCGGCTCAGGAAAAACAACCCTTTCAGCATTATTAGCCAAGAATTTTGGTTGGCAGGCACATTATGAAGATGTTGATACCAATCCTTATCTCTCAAGTTTTTATGAAGACATGCAGCGTTGGTCCTTCAACCTTCAGATCTATTTCCTTAACAGCCGGTTCCGGCAAATCGTTGATATAAGGAAAAGTGGGAAAAATGTGATCCAGGACAGGACTATCTATGAAGATGCTTTCATCTTCGCACCGAACCTGCATGATATGAACCTGATGACCACCCGTGATTTTGAAAATTATAAATCACTTTTTGAATTGATGACTACCTTCCTTCAACCCCCTGACCTGCTGATCTATCTGAGAGCTGAGGTGCCCACCCTTGTCAGGAATATTCAGAAAAGGGGAAGGGAATATGAAGCATCCATTCGTCTCGATTACCTGAAAAGTCTGAGTGAAAGGTATGAAGCCTGGATCAATGGTTATACAGAAGGTAAATTACTGATCTTCGAAGTGGATGACATGAACTTCCAGGATAATCCTGAAGATTTAAGCAAGATCATTGAACGCGTACAGGCTGATCTGCATGGCTTGTTCTAGCCTATCAAAAATGTCATGAATCTGCTTTCCTCACTTTTCTCCAGAAAAATACTCCTTTTTCTTTTTATTCCTGTTGTTCTTGCTTTCTTAGTAAGTCTTTGGCATAGGTATGCCTATATCGACGACTGCTGGTTCGGGGAACAAGCTTACTGGTTGGTGAAGGATGGAACTGTCAGCACTAAAAGCATTGAAGCCGGACTGGGATGGGAAAACAGGCTGCTGGTTTACCATAAATTGAATATCTGGATTGGAGCTTTACTGATCATGACCCTGGGATGGTCAGTCTATTATTTTAAAGGTTTTACTCTCCTGGTGTACCTCTTATCATTTCTGCTCCTGCACAGAATGATGAAAAGTCAGAGGAATATTTACACTAAGGAAACTTTCCTCTTAACAGCCTTTCTGGTGTTTGCGAATCCATTGATGTTTATTTATGGCTTTACCTATCGTCCTGAAATCCTGGTAATGATGTTTGGATTGTCTTCATTCCTGGCATTGGAAAAGGTCAGGAATCATAGTGAAAGCAACTACATTTGGGCTTCCCTGGCAGGATTGGCTGTTGGAACTGCTTTCCTTGCCCATCTGAATGGAATTATCTTCGGGGTGGCTGGCTTCTTTTACCTGATCATTTACCGAAAGTATAAGGAAATTATAGCTTATTCGATTTCAGCTGTTTTATTAGCATCCCTCTATTTTATTGATCTGATCCCTGCCGGAAACGTACAGCTTTTCCTCTCCCAGATGAAAAACTGGCCTGATGCAGTAAGTGGAAATTATATATCAGACAATTCCATTCTTCTTTCTATCCTGCTGAAATTAGGAAATGAGCACCAGCGCTTCTTCTGGAGCGACAAAGTAGCTGTTTTCTCTGCTCTTTTCTTCTTCTCTGTAATCACTTCATTCAGTTATCTTTTAAAGCATCATCGGCCACTGATGATCTATACCGGACTTTTAATCCTTTTACTGAACTTGCTGGGAAGCCAGATTGCCGAAAGATACCTTATCTATTATCTGCCTTTAATGGCTATTATTATCGCCGTTTCAATCCGTAACCTGGTCAATGAAAAACGTGTAATCCTGCTTTCTGTTACAGCTGTATTATTCATATTACAGTTGGCAGTACTCTCTAAACATTGTTATTCCATCTTCCAAAAGAATTATAATTTCACTTCTATTCACGCTGAGATCGGAGAAATGCTCCCACCTGAAACACAGAAAATTCTTGCACCTTATCATTATATTTTCAACGAAATTGGTAAAAAATCAATACTCACATACCATTCATTGGAGTACTATGAAGTCATAAATAATAAAAAGCTGGATAGCAGCGAGGCGTTATTACGTTGCAAGGATTTAGGTATTGATTGCATCCTCCTCGACAAAAACCTCAAAGACGATCAGGAGAAATACCGCTGGTTCGAAACCGCTGTAGCAGGTTCTGATCCAGATTACCATGTATTTAAGGAATATAAAGGGTATATTATTCTGTTGAGAAGAAATACTTCTTCAAACTAGGCTGGATCAACATCGATGATCACCCTGACCGGGCTATGAATATGACTGGTATAAAGTTTCTGAATTGCAGAAAAAATGTCCTCTTTTACTTTGGGAAGATTGACTCCTTTTTCAAGCTTGATCATGATATTCTTCAGGTAGAGATTCCTAATCCGGCTAACCTGTGGATATTCGGGACCAAGGATTCTTTTCCCGAATTTTCCCTTTAATATTTTCGCCAGTTCAGCGGCTGCGCTGTTCAGAACATCATTGTCGGCATGCTTCAAGGTTAGTCTGATTAATCGGTAATAGGGAGGATATTTGAATTTTTCTCTTTCAAGAATTTGCTGATGGTACATGGCGGGGTAGTCATTATTGATCACCAGCTGAAGTATGGCATGTTTGGCATTAAATGCCTGGATCAGAACTTTCCCCTGTTTTTGCTTCCTTCCTGATCTCCCGGCTACCTGGGCCATAAGTTGGTAGCTCCTTTCATGGGCACGGAAATCAGGGTAGGAGAGGAGGCTATCGGCATTCATGATTCCAACAAGGCTAACATGATCAAAATCAAGGCCTTTGGTTACCATTTGGGTGCCAGCCAGAATGTCAATCCTGCCTTCTTCAAAATCAGAGATAATCCGGTGTAATGAGTTACGGCTCCTGGTGGAATCCAGGTCCATTCGCGCAATTCTTGCAGTAGGGAAAAAGATCGATAATTCCTCTTCAATTTTTTCAGTACCGAAGCCTTTCATGAGTAATCCTGTATACCCACATTCAGGACATTTATCCGGGATATGGGTTGAATACCCGCAATAATGACATCGGAGCAAGTTTTGCTTCTTATGATAGACCAAAGAAACATCGCATTGAATACATTGCGGGACCCAATTGCAATTGTCACAGTCGATATGCAGTGAAAACCCTCTTCGGTTCTGGAAAAGTATCACCTGTTCTTTCTGTGAAAGTGCCTGTTCAATACCTTGTAAGAGAGGTTCAGAGAAGATGGATTTCATCCTTTTCCTCTTATGTTCTTCCCGTAGATCTACCACCTCGATGGCAGGCATCAGGATTCCTCCAAAGCGTTCAGAAATGGTTACCAGTCCGTATTTCCCGTTCTGAGCATTGTAATAGGATTCAACCGAAGGAGTGGCTGATCCGAGCAGGACCTTTGCCTGGTGCAGGGAAGAAAGGAATATAGCTGCATCCCTGGCATTGTATCGCGGGGCTGGCTCAAACTGCTTGAAAGAGCTGTCGTGCTCCTCATCAACAATGATTAACCCCAGTCTTTCGAAAGGAAGGAACATAGCCGAACGTGCACCAAGAATCACATTGAAGGAACCTGTCAGTATTTCAGGCTTTTGTTCACCTTCTACTACCTGTGGAATAGACTTGGCTACATGTTGCCATATTTCAACCCGCTCATTTTCATCATATCGTGAATGATAGATCCCCACCTCACTGCCGAAATACTTTTGAAGCCGGTTGATGATCTGGGCGGTCAGGGCTATTTCCGGAAGCAGGTATAATACTTGTTTCCCTGCATCGAGGGTTTCCCTTATCAGCTTAATATAGATTTCAGTCTTGCCGCTGGAGGTCACCCCATGGAGCAATACCACATTCTTACTCTCCATTTCAGCCCTGATTTTTTCCATTGCATCTGCCTGTGCCGGAGTCAGGCTAATGGAAGAAGGGTGAAAGGCGGCAGTACCGGTTTTCAAGCGGCTTACCTGTTTTTCATAAAATACAAATACCCCTTTTTTTATAAGGCTGTTCAATGCTGCCAGTCCATCAGGGATTCGCTGAAGTAAAAGGGGTTTGCTCACTTCTGATGGAATTGCGGAAAGACAATGTGACCGCTGGACATATTCAATCAGTACTTCCAGTTGTTTTGGCGCTTTTTTTTCTAGTTTGGTATATAGTGCCTGTAACTCTTCATTCCCCGAAAAATCCTCATGTAATTTAACATAAGTTTCAATCCTCGGCTTGAATTTTTCGCTAATCTCTTCTTCTGTAATGATATATCCTTTTTCAATCAGGGTATGAATAAGAGGAATAACCTTAGCCAGTTCAAGGGTTCGCGAAACTTCACTCAGCGACATTTTCCCATTACTTTGGAGTGCAAACAGAAGGGTGTATTCCCGCTCATTCAGCAGTTCCGCATCAATTACAGCCTCTGGATTCAGCATTACCTTTGATTCACTGGCTAGCTTAAGGGCGGATGGTAAGGCGGCATTCATCACCTCTCCCGGATGACAACAATAATAGGTAGCAATCCAATCCCAGAATTTAAACTGGATCTCATTCACGATGGGCTTAAGGTCGAGAACAGATAAGATATATTTAGCCTGGAATTCCGGGGCTTTATTTGAAATTGAATGAATGAGCCCTGTGTAGACTTTTTTCTGCCCGAATTGCACAACCACCCGTTTGCCAATCATGACAGCCTCATTCAGTTCAAAGGGCACTCTGTAGGTAAAGAGCCCTGCAACCGGAAGAGGAAGCATAACTTGAACAAAAAGGGTTTTGCGCATCGTTGGCAGGAAATTAATTATAACTGAACTTTACAAATGTAAGAACATGGAAATGGTCAGCTGCTGCCAGGACTGGAATATTGATTCTAATCCTCGTCTTTCCGTGGTTTTCTTGGCCGGCTCTCTTTTTTAGGTTTCTCTTTACTGCCGGACGGATCACCCTCATTTACTTTCCCATCTGACCGACGGTAGGTCTTCTCCGGTTTACTGAACCGATTCTGAGGCTGGTATACTTCTATTTCTTTCTTTTCACCGGGAGGTGGTGCATCTTTACCCCTTGATGAATAAGGCTTGTCAGTGCGATCATCATACTTCCGGGGGCGATCAGTCCTGTCCTTGTCTCTTTCACTTGAATAAGGTCTGTCCGGGCGATCCTTTTTCTGATAGGGCCTGTCGGAATCCTTGTCCCTTCTTGGTGGACGATTCTCATCCCTGCTTTTACCATAAGGTTTGAACGGACTGTCACTCTTTCTATCGCGGCTAAACGGGCGATCCCCGTCACCTTCCTTTCTTTCCCTTCTTACAGGCCTGTCACCACTATTATCATTCCTGTCGTTGTGAAACGGTTTTGAACTTCGTTCTTTTCTTTCAAAGGGTCTGTCATTATCCTTGTCTCTTCTAAACGGGCGATCACCGCTGCTTTCGTTGCGATCTTTCTGGAAGGGCCTTGATGGGCGGTCTTTTCTTTCAAAAGGCCTTTCATTATCCCTGTCCCTTCTTACCGGACGATCACCATTGCTATCATTTCGGTCTCTTTGGTAGGGTCTCGAAGGCCCGTCTTTTCTTTCGAAAGGTCTGTCATTATCCCTGTCCCTTCTTACCGGACGATCACCATTGCTATCATTTCGGTCTCTTTGGTAGGGCCTCGAAGGTCCGTCTTTTCTTTCGAAAGGTCTGTTATTATCCCTTTCCCTTCTTACCGGACGATCCCCGTTGCTATCATTGCGGTCTCTTTGGTAAGGCCTCGAAGGCCCGTCTTTTCTTTCAAAAGGTTTATCATTATCTCTATCCCTTCTCACTGGGCGATCTCCATGACTATCATTCCTTGGTGACCTGGAACCACGTTCATTCCTTTCGGATGGACGGTCATCACGGCGATAAGGACGTTCCGGCCTTTCACTTCCTGTGCCTCGTGGCGAACGTCTCTCTTCGCCTTCTTCTCTCCTGCGGAAGGGCTTTTCTATGTTGCCCCCTTCATTTTCCGGTTCATTGCCTGTATTGGAGGATACTCTTCTCTTCACTTCGGTTGTACCCTCAGTTCCAGGATCTTCAGGTGCGTCGGTACCTTCCGTCTTTTCTGTATCCAACTCATGTTGATGCTCATCCCTGATCCAGGTTTTTTTAGTTCCGACATAAAGGTCAAACCCAGCGAAACGACATTCCAGCGGCCCGTTCCAGACGATATCCTTCCGAATAGCTCTGAGTCCTACCGATTTGAGAGCATAATGATCTGAACTGATCACCCATGCATGGTAACCCGCGAAATTTTTCTTCAGGTTATCACCGATTTCTCTGTATAATCCGATGATATCGCCGGTTTTAATTCTTTCACCATAAGGTGGATTAATCACAACTACACCAGGCTCACCTTCAGGAGGCATTAACTCAGAAAAGGGGCCCAGTTTGAGATGAATATCTTTATGAAGTCGGGCCGATTTAACATTTGCCTTGGCGGTACCTAAGTTTTTTGGAGAGATATCATTTCCAATAATCTGGTATTCAAATTCCGTTTCCTGATCATGAGCTTCCTGTTTCACTTCTTCCCATAATTCACTATTGAAGTTCTTCCAGCGCATAAATCCAAAGGACTTCCGATACATGCCCGGGGGGAAATTGTTGGCAATCAAGGCTGCTTCAATGAGCAGTGTGCCTGATCCACACATAGGATCGATGAAATGAGATTTTTTATCCCAACCACTAAGCATGATCAGCCCGGCAGCCAGCACTTCACTCATCGGAGCTTCGGCATTGGAAACCCTGTATCCTCTTTTATGAAGAGAAGCTCCTGAACTATCGAGGGAAACATCACAGGTACTCCCTAAAATATGAATGTTGATCCTGAAATCAGGGTCATCAATATCTACGGATGGCCTTCTTCCATTAAATTGTTCCCTGAACCGGTCAACAATAGCATCCTTGGCTCTCAGCGAAACATAATGAGAATGAGTGAGTTCTGAGTCACTTACGACAGCATCAATGGCCAGGGTACTGGTAACATTCATGATTTCTTCCCACGGATAATTGAAAAATTGACCATAAAGGTCATCTTCATCCGCTAACTGGAAATCGAATAGAGGTACCAGGATCCGCAAGGCAGTCCGGGAACAGAAATTAGTCTTATAAACCATGCGTTCATCGCCTGAGAAACGAACCGCCCGGTTAAGGATTTCAACGTCTTCGGCACCCAGTTCCTGAAGTTCCCTGGCAAGAACTTCCTCAAGGCCTGCGATCGTTTTTGCAATTAATGATTTTTTTTCCGGTAATTGTGTGTTGTCTGTCAACTCTTTAGGTATAGGGACTGCGAACAGCCTGATTTAATTCAATATTGAACCATAAGCAGTCAAAACTTACTCATGAATCTGTTTATCAACTAAATGGGGGGGTGGGGTTCGCCCCCCGTTTTCCCTTTTTTCACAAAGCTTTTTCCCCCAAAAAAGGGTTCTCCCCCCCCCCCCCCCCTGAGGGGGGGGGGGGGGGGGGGGGGCCCCGGCGGCGGGGGGGTCCTTGGGGTGGGGGTGGGTGTCCCCCCCCCCCGGGGTCGGCCTGTCTTCCGCGGGGGGGGGGCCCCCCCCCGGGTGGTTGCTCCCTCCCAGCACTTAGGGGGGGGGGGGGAACCCCCCCCCCCCCGCCCCCCGGCAGGGCGGGGGGGGGGGGGGGCGGCTTTAAATGGGGGGGGGGCCTCCACCCCCGGGTTCTCCATTCTGGCTTTAGAAATTAAAATGGAAGGTCTGGATAGTGTCAGGATGAAGGCTTTTGTTTACCGGGCAATGTTCAGCGGTTTTTTTAATGATCTCTTTTTGTTTATCAGAATAATCATTTTTTGGGAAATTCATTTCTACGATGATCTCACCCACTCTTCTTGGATCAGAAACCATGATTTTGGTGACTTTCACTTCAGTTCCATCAATGCTGAATCCATGAGTCCGGGCAGCAATACCAATGGTTGTAATAGCGCAGGTTCCAAGGGAAGTAGCCAGTAAGTCCGTTGGAGAGAATGCTTCACCTTTTCCCTGGTTATCTATTGGAGCATCAGTGATAAATTCATCACCTGAACGCATGTGCCTGGCTTTTGTCCTTAAATCACCAATATACTCAATCCGAACAGTTTCCATGAAAAAAGATTTTTGCAAAGGTAAGCGTTTTGAACCAGCTAATTCCTATTTGCCATTCAATGTAGTTCTCAACATCTGTATATTGTTAACAACTTGTTAATCACCTATTCTGGTAAGATAATACTTGCTACATTTGCTGCATGAAGCGCACAACCTTCCTGATAATTGTAGTACTTACCGGACTTGCTTTATGTGGGATCATCTTTATCCAGGTATTCTGGATCAGGAATGCTGTGGCCTTGCAGGAAGAGCAGTTCGACAATCGTGCAATTCTCAGCCTGAAGAGCGTTGTAAATGAAATGTATGAATGCAGGAATGATACCTGTGAAGGTAGCCTGTTTTGTAAGGAGGAATGCAGCCATTCTCATTCCAGTCACAGGGTAGAAATTAACCGTGCTTACCTTGACTCATTGATACATGCTGAATTTAAAAGCATGGGTCTGAGAGAACCTTATGTTTATGGAATTTTTAATCCTGAAACCGGTAAAGTTTCCCTTATTTCCGATACAACCTACAAAAATGAGTTGATTCTCAGTGACCATGCAGTATCCCTTTCATGCATCTATCGCTCAAGTGAAACGCAGTTGGGAGCTTACTTCCCTGATGAGGGACAAAGGGCTCTATTGAATATCATGTGGTGGCTAATCCTGTGCTTCGTCTTGATACTGTTGCTCGTTTTCGGGTTTTCCTATACCATATTTTCATTTCTGAAACAGAAAAAGCTCTCCGAAATGAAAACAGATTTCGTGAATAATATGACTCATGAATTCAAAACACCAATTGCCACTATTTCTTTAGCAAGTGAGATGCTTTTGAAGCCTGCTGTTATTGCCTCGGAGGAAAAAGCAAGGAAATACGCCGGTATCATTTATGACGAAAACCAGCGCCTTAGAAACCAGGTAGAGCATGTGTTACAGATTTCGGTCCTCGACAGGGAAGAGTTCAGGTTGCGCAAACAGGAGACAGATATTCACCAGATGATAGAAGAACTTGCAGAACCTTTCAGGATGCATGTAAAAGAGAGAGAAGGTGATATCCGGTTGCAACTTTCAGCAACTGCTGCGAAAGCCTATGTGGATCCTATGCATATGAGAAATGTACTATCCAATTTACTCGATAATGCATGCAAGTATTCTCCACAGCACCCTTCCATTCTGATTGAAACCTCAAGTAATCAGGATGGTATCGTGGTAGCTGTCGAAGATAAGGGGATGGGCATTAGTCATGAAAACCAGAAACATATTTTTAAGAAACTATATCGCGTCTCTACCGGGAATGTGCATGATGTAAGGGGGTTTGGACTTGGCCTTTATTATGTAAAGACAATGATAGAAGCTCATGGGGGGAGGATAAAGCTTAAGAGTGAGCTCCGCAAAGGTAGCCGGTTTGAATTATTTGTACCATTTGGTTTCAGTAAAACAGACACTCATGGGAATTCCGGAGAATAAAATAGTTATTCTACTCGTAGAAGATGATCCGAACCTCAGTGATGTTCTGAAGGATTATCTTGATTTACTGGGATATAAAGTCATTCATGCAGCCGATGGTGTTAAAGGACTCGAGAGTTTCCGTAAATCCAGGATCGATCTTTGTATCCTGGATGTGATGCTCCCCAGGAAAGACGGATTTACTCTTGCTGCTGATATACGTAATGAAAATAAGCTAGTTCCTATTATCTTTCTCACTGCCAGGGGGATGATGGAGGATAGGGTCACTGGCTTCAAAGCCGGATGTGATGATTATATCTCCAAACCTTTCAGCAGTGAAGAACTAAGTCTCCGGATAGAAGCTATTCTGAGGAGATGCATGTCTGCACAACCTGCCCAGCCAGAGCTGATGAAACTGGGTAAATATGTTTTTGATTCAGCCAATTTTGAACTTATCTATGAGAATGTACGGCATAGCCTCACACCAAAAGAGGCTGCACTACTAGCAGTTTTATGCCGTCATAAAAACACCGTTCTTACCCGGGAAAAAGCCCTTAAAGAAGTCTGGGGCGATGATGATTACTTCATTGGCCGGAGTATGGATGTGTTCATCACCAAACTTCGGAAATACCTTAAGGATGATCCCGATGTAGCCATTGTAAATGTTCATGGCACTGGTTTCCGGCTGGAAGTTAGGGAGGCGGGAAATGAATAGTACCCCAAAGGGGAACCTTTGGCTCTGAGCCCGCCTGACCGAGGAAATTGCGCGTAAATAAAGATAATTCTCTCAGTCGGGCAGGTGCTGAGTGCTGAGTGCCGGGTGCCGGGTGCCCCAAAGGGGAGCCTTTGGCTCTGAGTGCTGAGTGCTGGGTGAAAAGTGCTGGACATATAGTTATTGAAAGCTGAGCTGGCATATTTTTCATAGTACATTTATTTTTTCCACGAATTTCCTCGAATGTTCCACGAATGCACACGAAGATTTTCCACGTCGCCGTGTCAAAATTCGACGGATTCGTGTTAAGTTATTCAATTGCCTGTAATTTCTAAATTATCGGATTAGTGCAATATTTGTGTGTTTCCCACCCCTATGAAAAGGGAGTTCTCTGTTCTTTCGTTTAGGAGCAATCATTGTGTTCATTAATTCAATCTGCTCCTCCTGCTCAGGGGGGTTGGCTAAACAATGGGCCATTTAAGCACAATTTTCACCTTGGTTACCCTAAAGCCCCAATAGGGGAGTTCCTATCTATTGAGTAGTTTTTATTTCTAAAATTTCTAAATTTTGAAATATTAATTTTTAATTGTCGAATTGCCAAATTATCTCATCTCACAATCTCAACATCACACATCCGAAATCAAACATAAGACATAAGACATCCAACATCCGACATCCGACATCCCACATCCGCAAACATCCCAAATCTTCCTACCTTTGTTTTCCCAACCTAAAAACCAAATTGATGACCATTCAACAGGCTCAGCAGACCATTGATCAATGGATTAAAACCACCGGTGTTCGTTATTTCAATGAGCTCACAAATACTGCAATTTTGATGGAAGAAGTAGGAGAAGTCGCAAGGATCATGGCGCGCAGGTATGGAGAGCAATCAGAGAAAGAATCAGATAAGAACAAAGACCTGGGTGATGAAATGGCTGATGTGCTTTTTGTCCTGATCTGTCTGGCTAATCAAACAGGGATCGACCTGGAATCTGCCCTGGCAAAAAACCTGGAGAAGAAGACTGTCAGGGATGCTGAGCGACATAAGAATAATGAAAAACTCAGGTAAAAGTTCTTTTATCAAGGCCATTGGACTAAATTTTAAGAATCATATTTATCTTTCAATTAAACTAGTGTGTAAATTATCTCCAAACCTGATTTGTATTATTCCTTGCAGAGCCCTGATAGTCAAATGAAATGCATTCGAATGCTTTGATTACCTTTGAGGCCGATTTACACATAAACCCTGACTTTGTCAATGCCTTTTTTTAGTAAGCCTATACTCCTATGGGCCATTAGTCTCTTTTTATTTCTTTCTCCCTCTCTGGCGCAGGAATTTCTTGTGAAAGGCCGGGTCCTGGATGCCGAAACCCATGAACCACTTGCCTTTGTAAATATAATTTCCAATGCCGGGCCTATGGGCGCAGCAACAGATATCGATGGGAAATTTCTGGTCAGGGATACCAATCCAATCAAGACTTTGAGGATCAGTTATATTGGGTATGAACCCATGGTATTTGAAGTCAGGCCAGATGGCAAAGACCAAACAGTAAATCTTCAGAAAAGTGAAGTCCTGCTCGAAGAAGTAGTGATAAGGCCCGGAATTAATCCGGCTCACAAAATCATCAGGAAAGTATTGGAGAACAGGTTTTTGAATGATCACGAACGAATGGAATCCTTTGCCTATTCCAGTTATGAAAAAATAACTTTCGGACCTGAGAATGATACTCTTCCATGGTCAGATGCCATGGCATTAGATAGTTCGGCGATTAGAATGAAGAAATTTTTCGACAGGCAATACCTGTTTATCATGGAAAGTGTAGCTGAAAGAAAATTCCTTTTCCCTGACAAAAACTATAATAAAGTGATTGCCTCGCGTATATCCGGATTCGGCGATCCATTATTTATCTTCCTGATGTCGCAAATACAGTCAACTTCGTTTTATAAGGAAACCATTACAATTTCTGATAAGCAGTATATTAATCCCATTAGTTCCGGAACCCTGTCGAAATATAATTTTGAGCTGGTTGATACACTCGTCGAACCCTGGCCCTATGATACTACCTATATCATGACATTCAGGCCACTTTTGCAGACTAATTTTGACGGTCTGAAAGGAGTCATCAGCATAAGCACAAATGGTTATGCTATCAGGAATGTAATAGCAGAGCCAGCCAGGTTGACAGGAAACATGACAATAAAAATTCAGCAGCTGTATGATTTTATGCAGGATGAGCATTGGTTCCCTTTGCAGTTGAATACAGATATAGTCTTTAAAAATGTGATAGGTAATGGAAACATAACTATTGGAAAGAGCCCGGAGAATCCAGCTTCTGACCAAAGCGACCTTGTTGGAAGAGGTAAAAGTTATATTTCCAACATCCGGCTTAATCCTGCATTTAAAAAAAGCCAGTTTGGATTTGTTGAGGTAGATGTGCAGCCGGATGCTTTCAGAAAACCTGAGCATGTTTGGGAACAATACAGGGTCGACAGCCTGACCATCAGGGAACTTAATACCTATCATATTATGGATAGCATAGGTAAAGCCCGTCATTTTGACCGCCTTGGATATAAGCTGGATGCAATAATGAATGGTAAAATGTCCATAGGATTTATGTATCTGGAGATGGATAAAATACTGAAGTGGAATCGTTTTGAAGGCACACGATTAGGAGCGGGGATGCACACCAATGAAAAATTCTCAAAAATTATTCAACTGGGGGCTTATGGAGGATATGGATTCAAAGATCATAAGATAAAGTATGGCGGTAATGCTGAAATCCTTTTTAACCGGCTTTATGAATCAAAGGTTGGGTTTTCATACGAAGACGATCTTAACGAAGCGGGTCTTGAAGATCCTTTTATGAATAATAAACTCTTCACTAATCCTGAGAATTACAGGCAGCTTCTGGTGAGTAGGATGGATCATGCTAAATCGTTTAAAATTGCTTTGAGCAGCAGGTTCCTGAATTATACCAAAGTTGAATTATCATTACTGAAATCACATATTATTCCTCAATACGATTATGGCTACATAACCCATAGAAACGAAGGGTTGCAGGTAATATCCAAAGAGTTTGATATAACGGAGGCAAATATACAGATCCGATTTGCCTATGGCGAAAAGTTTATGAGGAACAGTCGGTCACTGGTATCCATGGGAACCACCTATCCAATTGTTTGGTTAAACCTGGCCGGAGCCTTCAATGGAATGGCTGGAGGTCAATATTCCTATAAAGGCTCAACCTAAAAGTTCAGAAGACATTTTCCTTTAAGTACCTGGGAAAGAGTTCTTTCACGCTTCTAACGGGCTTAATGGACAAGGATGCTCCTTATCCTTGTCTTTTCAATGCATTGAGCGATTATGCAGTTTTCTCTGTTTACTCATTAAATAGTTTTGCTACTATGAGAATGGGTGAGTTCGTTGCCGATCGTTATGCTGCTCTCTTCTTACGCCATAATTTCGCAAGCCTTCTCTTCAGAAGCAAACATTTCAATCCGCAACCTGAATTAGTAACAAGTATAGGTATCGGAACCCTTTCACACCCTGAAAATCATACAGGCTTTGAAGTTAAAAGCTATGAAAAAGGTTATTTCGAGTCAGGACTCCTGATCAACAACCTTTTAAATATTGGTCTTACAAAATTAGGGGTGGGAGCATTCTATAGATACGGCTATTATTCCCTTCCTGCCTGGAAAGAAAACCTGGCATTTAAATTGACAGTCGGATTCTTATTTTAATAGGTTAATTAATGATAATCAAATAAATGATCAGTATGCATCCTGGTTAGATTCTTGTGTTATGAACTTCGACATGCAATACCATTAGAATTAACGGGTCTTTAACTGCTCTTTCACTATCTCATCCTAAAAACCATTAATATTTTCAAGAAATACCCATTTCCTGGCAATGCTATGATTGGGATTCACTAATTTTGTCAGTAGATTTATGACAGAAATATTGATAATGAGTTAATTGCATACTTAATATGAACAAAGACGAATTCAGGAAAGCCGTTCTCCAGGGGATACCATCCAGCCTTCCCTTAGCCCCCTTTTTTGACCCGGAAGTGAATCATGCTCCTGTCAGGAAAGATATATTGAATGCAGAAGAAAAAAAACTAGCCTTACGCAATGCCTTGAGGTATTTCGATAAGAAGCATCATGAGGTGCTGGCTCCCGAATTTGCAGAAGAACTTAATAAATACGGCCGTATATACATGTATCGCTTCCGTCCGGCGTATCCCATGTTTGCCAGGCCAATCGAAGAGTATCCCGCTAAATGCCAGCAAGCAGCAGCTATTATGCTGATGATTCAGAATAACCTGGATCCGGTTGTTGCTCAGCATCCCCATGAATTGATCACCTATGGCGGGAATGGTGCTGTTTTTCAGAATTGGGCACAATATCTGCTTACCATGAAGTACCTGTCGGAAATGACTGATGAGCAGACACTCGTCATGTATTCCGGCCATCCGCTTGGTTTATTTCCTTCACATAAAGATGCACCCAGGGTTGTGGTAACAAATGGAATGGTAATCCCCAATTATTCCAAACCTGACGATTGGGAACGCTTCAATGCTTTAGGGGTTTCTCAATACGGACAAATGACTGCCGGTTCCTATATGTATATCGGTCCGCAAGGGATTGTTCATGGGACAACCATTACTGTGCTGAATGCCGGACGCAAAATTCAAAAGGGAGATGAAGGCCTGGCAGGAAAGATATTTGTTACCTCCGGACTTGGAGGCATGTCAGGTGCGCAGCCCAAAGCCGCTGTAATTGCCGGAGCCATTGGAGTGATTGCTGAGATCAACCCCAAAGCTGTGTATACCCGCCATTCCCAGGGATGGGTGGATGAAGTTTATTCAAATTTGGATGAACTGATGACCAGGATCAGGAAGGCAAAAACAGGGAAAGAAGCTGTTTCACTGGCATACCAGGGCAATGTGGTTGACCTGTGGGAACGCCTTGCAAAGGATAATATTGAAGTTGAAATGGGCTCAGATCAAACCTCTCTTCATAATCCATGGGCAGGAGGTTATTATCCTGCAGGCCTAAGTTTTGAAGAATCCAAACAAATGATGGCTGCCGAACCTGAAAAATTCAGGGAGAAAGTGCAGGAATCATTACGCCGACAAGTAGTTGCCATAAATAAACTGACTGCAAAAGGTATGTACTTCTTCGACTATGGAAATGCATTCCTTCTTGAATCTTCCCGTGCAGGAGCTGATATTATGAGTCCAGATGGCACTTTCCGGTATCCTTCCTATGTTCAGGATATCATGGGTCCAATGTGTTTCGATTATGGATTCGGACCCTTCCGCTGGGTTTGTACTTCAGGAAAGTCGGAAGACCTGGACAAAACTGACCAGATTGCTATGGAAGTACTTGAATTGCTTGCCAAAGATTCTCCTAAAGAGATTATGCAGCAAATGCATGATAATATCCGCTGGATCAGGGAAGCCAAACAAAACAAACTGGTTGTCGGGTCACAGGCGCGCATTCTTTATGCTGATTGCCTTGGAAGGACCCGTATTGCTGAAGCTTTCAATAAAGCCATTCTTGAAGGCAGGATTTCTGCTCCGGTAGTCCTGGGCCGCGACCATCACGATGTATCAGGTACAGATTCGCCTTATCGTGAAACATCCAATATCTATGACGGATCCAGGTTTACTGCCGACATGGCCATTCAGAATGTAATTGGCGATAGTTTCAGGGGAGCCACATGGGTGAGTATCCATAATGGCGGAGGTGTCGGATGGGGTGAAGTCATCAATGGAGGTTTCGGAATGCTGCTTGATGGTACTGCCGATGCCGACCGTCGTTTAAAGAATATGCTTCATTGGGATGTGAATAATGGTATTGCCCGCCGCAGCTGGGCTCGTAATGAAGGGGCAATGTTTGCTATTCAAAGGGCAATGCAGGAAGAACCTGGACTGAAGGTAACTCTTCCCAATATTGTTGACGACAGCCTGCTCAATGTTTTGTTCTGATTGAAATCCCCCTGAATCACCCTTTTCCAAAGGGGGACGCTTATTGCAGTCCCCCTTTTTTCAAAAGGGGGTGTCCAAAGATGCCATCAGGAAGCAAAATCCTTCTGAGAAGTATCCCCATCAAATCCCCCTTTTCCAAATGGTGACGGCAATGGGTTCATTGTCAGCCAATAAAGAGATCTTCATAGCAGTAAAAATTCATCTACATTGTCTTAAAATTCAGTATATTTGATTCTTTAGATTATAATTTACTTTATCAATAATTTCTATTTATCTGCATTTTTATGTCATCATTATCTCATTACAATAAGAATTTTAAACCTTTAGCAAGGAAACTAAGAAAAGATGGTACAAAGGGAGAGGCTATCCTTTGGAAAAAAGCTCTTAAAGCTAGAGCTATGGAAGGATATCAGTTCAATAGGCAATTTTCCATTGATAACTATATTGTTGATTTTTTATGTCGAAAATTATACCTGATCATCGAAATTGATGGAAGCAGCCATTTAACTAAAGGCAAGCAGGATGCGGAAAGACAGGATTACTTAGAGAAACTTGGCTATACAGTGATTCGCTTTTCTGAGTATGAGGCAGTCTATAGGACTGATGATGTGGTGAAAAGTATCTATACTGCGATTAAATTACAAGAACGGCGGAAATATTAATCCCCCTTAATCCCCCTTTTCCAAAGGGGGACGGTACTTGCAGTCCCCCTTTTCCCAAAGGAGGACGGTTATTGTGGTCCCCCTTTGAAAAGGGGGTGTCAGCCTTGGCTGACGGGGGATTTTTCCCCCATGCAGAAAGATGCTGTCAGAAAGCAAAATCATTCTGAGAAATGTCCGCTTCAAATCCCCCTTAATCCCCCTTTTCCAAAGGGGGACGGACTTGTAGTCCCCCTTTTTTCAAAAGGGGGTGTCAGCCATGGCTGACAGGAGATTGAAACAGACAGTTAACATATTTCAACTAACAAATTCTTTTCATTATTTCAACAAGTACAATAGTAATGTTGCATTAATCATTAGTACACATATAAAAAACTTGCATATCAGTTCAAAGTGCATTATCTTTAGTATAAATACAAACACAAACTAAACTCTGTTTGAATGAAGGCCAGACTCGTTCCTGGCAAGTTTGCGATAGCAAAACTGATTAGAATGAGTTATACCAAAAGGAAGAACTTCTTTATTTGCAAAGCTATTCCTAATCAGTATAATTAAGTTCCTTCTGCGTATTTGTATCCTCCGCTAACGACAGCGTTCCTTCCAGGTAATTTTCCTTCTGGGCTCTATTTTAAATCCTTTCAAATAGAGAATTTAAGAGTTGCTCTTCTAAATATCAGCACTTTAGTATTCATCCTAACTATTCAGAATATGAAAAAGAATCTGCTTTTTGCAATCTGTCTGTTGGTTATGACCGCATTACAGGCACAGATCATCCATGTACCTGCCGATTATCCAACGATCCAGCAAGGGATCAACGCTGCCAGCCCAGGTGATACCATTCTTGTTGCCGAAGGCACCTATGACGAACAGATCAACTTCAAAGGGAAAAAGCCTTTGATGGTTTCCAGCCTGTTTCTAATGGATGGCAATATGAGCCATATTGACAACACCATCATTGATAAAAGCACGTTTACTAATTTGGACAGTGCTTCCCTGGTGTATTTTGTTTCAGGAGAAGATACAACGTCGGTGCTTTGTGGTTTCACCATCCGGCATGGCAGAGGTACTGTATATGCAGCTCAATCCAATACATACAGAGGAGGAGGAGGTGTATTTATATCATCCTCGGGCGCAAAGATCATTCATAACCATATTACGGAGAACAACCTGAACAATACACTGCATGTAGCTACCAATTTTGCTGATGGTGCAGGAATTGGTTGCGAATGGAATGCATATAACAGTTGGGTTGTTGTAAGCGACAATATAATTGATCATAATTCATGTACATCGAACAGTGTTGGAGCAACCGGAGCAGGAATCAGCATGTTTTATAACTCAAGGATAATCAGGAATACAATTTCTGACAATACACTCAATGGCAATGCAGATTCATATTCCTATGGTAGCGGATTATACTGCGAGCCACCAGCATCTCTTTTTACTTTCTTCGCTATAGTTGAGAATAACATAATAAATAATAATCTTTCAAAAGCGCAAATTAATCAGGCCCATTCCTCTGGTGTGTGTTTGGCATCAGTTACAGGAATTTTTTCACATAATATAGTTGAAAATAATGAAGTCAGCACAGGTACAAGTTCTGAAGGCGGTGCTGCGGTATTATTGTGGGCACCAAAGGAGGGTTCTGTTGTCCGGAATAACATATTCAGGCAAAATATCAGCAATGATATTGGGACATTGAGTATTGAAGCCCCTTCTGGCAATCCGAATCAGGCAATGGTTTTGGTCGAAAATAATTATTTCTTCAATAATAAAGCCAGAAGAGGTGGTGCCGCAGAGTTAAATGGTGCACCAGTTGTATTGCAAAACAATGTCTTCAGTGGGAATCATGCTACCGCTTTTGGTGGCGCTGTGTATGGAGCATATGGGTTGACAGGGAACACAGAACATCTGATTACCTTTATTAATTGTAGTTTCTTCGGGAACAAAGCTAATAACCGTGGAGGAGCATATTATGTTGATTATCATTCAGTTCATACTTTGATCATTAATTCAGTGTTTTGGGGTGATACAGCTGTACAGGGCGATGAAATTTATATTGACGTATCAGAAGACTCTCTTGAAATAGCAAATTCTATTTTTATACCAGCTCAGGTAGTTGGTGGACACTTTCTCGATGGTGGAGGGAATATTAATTCGGACCCGCTTTTTATTGACCTGGATTCTTTAAATGTACCTTCCTGGAGTCCTGTAATCGAGGCCGGCATTGCATCATTCACCTGTGTTTGCGGCGAAACACATTCCTGCCCGCAATATGATATCCTGGGAGCGCCAAGACCATGGGGTTCAAGCTATATTGATATGGGCGCATATGAATATACTGATTATACAGGGATCGATAATTTCGGATTTCGGATTGAAGATTTCGGATTGAAGATTTACCCTAATCCGTTTAAGAGTTCAACAACCTTGCTCTACAACCTGGAAGAAGCATCACAGGTTCAGCTTCAGGTTTTCGATGGGTGTGGACGACTGGTGGCAGAACCAGTAAGTTCCTTTCAGAAGGAAGGAGAACAGCGGGTTGATTGGGATGCAAGAAATCTGCCGGCAGGGATTTACAATTGCAGGTTGCAGGTATGCGCTCAAACCTACACCAACAAAATTATTATAATTCAATAGCTATGAAAAAACTTATTCTCATTCTCGCAGCAGTGGCTATCAGCCACATAACAGTATTATCCCAGGCCTGCCTGCCCGAAGGCATTTCATTTAGCAATCAAGCCCAGATAGACAGTTTCCCGATCAATTACCCGGGGTGCACTCAAATAGACGGCAGTGTTTATATTCAGGGAAATATAATTACCGGAAATAATATTTTTAATCTCAATGGATTGCATGCACTTACTTCGATAGGAGGGAATCTTAGCATATTTGGTACAGCTTTGACAAATATGTCAGATTTAAGTAATCTGACTACCATCGGCGGTAACCTTGAAATAGGTAATCTTGTTGATGTTGGATGGTTTAATCTAACCAGTTTAACCGGGCTGGAAGGGTTAACATCCATTCCTGGCAACTTGACTATCACTGGTGCCTGGGGTCTGATCAGTCTGACCGGGCTGAACAATGTATCTTCCATCGGGGGCAATCTTAATCTTTATAGCAACAATGCCTTGTCCAGCTTAACGGGTTTGGAAAGTTTGACCTCCATCGGGGGTAATCTTGATATTGAAGGCGATTATGCCCTGACGAGCCTGTCGGCATTGGCTAATGTGACTTCCATCGGGGGAGATCTTAGATTTGAATACGATTCTGCCTTGACCAGCCTGACGGGTATGGATAATGTGACTATCATCGGGGGAAATTTAATAATTGGGGACGAATATGGAGGTGGGAATGATTCCCTCTCCAGTCTCACAGGATTAGACAATGTAACTTCAGTTGGAGGAGGAATTAGTATTTTCAGGACTCCCCTGACTAGTCTTACAGGATTAGACAATGTAACTTCTATTGGAGGAGGAATTAGTATTTGCAGCACTTCCCTGACCAGTCTTACAGGATTGGACAATGTAATTTCCATCCCAGGAGGAATTAGGATTAACAATAACATTTCCCTGATCAGTATTGCTGGGTTTGCAAATTTGACTTCTATAGGGGGTAATCTCAATATTGATTACAACAGTGCCCTGGCCAGTATTCCGGGGTTGGTAAGTTTGACCTCTATCGGGGGCTTGCTTACTATCGCTAACAACTCAGCCCTGGGCAGTATTGCCGGGTTTGCAAATTTGACTTCCATCGGGGGCAATCTTACTCTTTATGGCAACAATGCCCTGTCCAGCATAACGGGTTTGGGAAATTTGACCTCCATCGGGGGTGATTTTGCTATTGCAGACAATGGCGCCCTGATGAGCCTGACAGGATTGGCTAATGTGATTTCCATCGGGGAATACCTCGATATTGGAAATAATGATGCCCTGACCAGTTTAACAGGCCTGGAAGATTTGACATCCATTGGGGGTTATCTTGCAGTCTCAGGCAATGACGCCCTGACGAGCCTGACAGGATTGGATAATGTGACTTCAATCGGGGATTCCGTTACTATTGCTTATAATGGCTCACTGACCAGCCTGGCGGGTTTGGATAATGTGACTTCCATTGGGGGTAACCTTACTATTTATGGCAATAATTCCCTGGCCAGCTTAACGGGTTTGGAAGCTTTGACCTCTATCGGGGGAGATCTTAGAATTGAAGGGAATGTTGTTTTGTCAAGCATGAATGGTCTTGAAAATATAGCTGCCGGCTCCATTGCCGGGTTGTATATCAATAACAATGATTCTTTAACTAATTGTAGCATACAAAGCATATGCGATTATTTATCCTCACCCAATGGTGTTGTTCAAATCTTTGGTAATGCATCCGGATGCAATAGCCCACCGGAAATCGCCAGTAATTGCGGAATGACCATGCCTTGCCTACCTTATGGGGACTATTATTTTCATACCCAGGCAGACATTGACAATTTTACCAACAATTACCCGGGTTGCACAGCATTGGAGGGGAATGTGATGATTGAAGGGAATGATATTACCAACTTATCCGGACTTACGAACGTGACTTCCATTGGAGGGATTCTATCTATTCGTAAAGCTAACGAACTTAACAACTTGAGTGGGCTCGATAATATAACATCCATCGGGGGAAGCATTGAGATTTCATCAAACTATTCCTTAACCAGCCTGTCAGGATTGGAGAATCTGGCATCCACCGAGGGATCATTTTGGCTTTATCATAACATTTACCTGGACAATCTTACTGGATTGGAGGGATTGACTTCTATCGGAGGAAGCCTTGAGATTTCATCCAACTATGCACTAACCAGCCTGACAGCATTGGAGAATCTGACATACATCAGCGGATCTTTCGGGCTTTATCATAACATTGCCCTGACCAGTCTTACTGGATTGGAGGGATTGACTTCCATCGGGGGGAATTTAATAATTGGCGAATTATACCAGGGAGATTTTGCCTTGACCAGCCTGGCGGGATTGGAGAACCTGACTACTATCGGGGGAGGCCTTTATATTTATTATAACTATGTTCTGACCAGCCTGATGGGTTTGGCGATTGACTTCCATCGGGGGAGACCTTGAGATCAATGTAAACCCGACCTTGACCAGCCTGACGGGACTAAATAATATAGATGCCGGGTCAATAACAAATCTGTACATTATTTATAATTATTTATTATCTGGCTGTGAGGTACAAAGCATTTGTGATTATTTAGCCGCGCCCAATGGTGTTGTTGAAATATATGCCAATACAGCAGGCTGCAACAGCCCTGAAGAAGTGGAAGCGGCATGCCAGGTGGGGTTGGAAAACTCTCCTGAAAAAGGCTTTTGCACTATTTATCCCAATCCATCCCCAAGCCAATTTACATTTGAATTCTACCTGCAAGAACCATCAAAGGTAAACCTGGTTGTGCACAACGGCCTGGGGCAGGTTGTGGCAACGCTTGCGGATGGAGAGCTGGCTCCAGGGACTCACCAGGTATTCTGGAATGCCTGGGAACCTTCCGGCAGGGATTTACTATTTCCATTTGCAGGCAAGTGAACGCATAGTTTCAAATAAAATTATTAAAATTCAATAACCTTACCCCCTGGCCCCCTCTACAAGAGAAGAGGGGGCCAGTGGGCGAGGCTTAAAACGCACAGCTATGAAAAAGTTTACTTTCTTCCTTGCTTTTTCATTATTCTGCTTCACTGCATCCGCCCAATGGGTAATGCAAAATCCTCATCCTACTGATAGGCATCTGAGATCTGTCGTCTTTCCCGATGCCAACACAGGATATGCAGTTGGTACCAGGGGAACTATTATAAAATCCTCTGACGGGGGAAATAACTGGTCTGTTTTGACAAGTGGCACTACATTCGGGTTAAATGCTGTTTATTTTATTGATTCCAATACCGGGTTTGCCGTAGGAGATGGCGGTACCATCCTGAAAACTATCAACGGGGGCTTATCATGGCTTCCATTAACAGCTTGTACAGGATTTAAATTAAATTCTGTTTATTTTACGGATGCCAATGTGGGTTATGCCGTTGGGGAGATTACACTTCAGGGGATTCAAGTGTTATCATCAAAACTATCAATGGTGGTATAAACTGGAATGTTTTATGGGTGGGATCGGTAACTCTCCTGAATTCTGTCTGCTTCACCGATTCAAATACTGGCTATATCGCGGGATTTGGCAACGGGAGTGGGATTATTCTTAAAACGACTGATGGTGGATTGACCTGGAGCAGTTCATTCAGCGGATCAGATTATATCTTTAAAAGTGTTTGCTTTTCAAACGACAGTACAGTTTATGCGGCTGGTGGCGAAGCTATCTTGAAAACTATTGATCGTGGCGCAACCTGGTCGGTTGTGAATATAAGTACCAATTATAATGTAGGATTCAATTCAATTATGTTCTCTGATAATTCTACAGGGTACGTTGTTGGTTGGTTAGATGCTATCTACTGTATCAGACCGATCATCTTGAAAACAATGGATGCAGGAACAACCTGGGCTGAGCCCTCCGAGATGCACAATTTATTTTCATCGCTATATTCGGTTTGTTTTATCCCGTCCACCAACGGGATAAATGATTAAGTATGCGGTTGGTATAGAAAATGGAGCCATCTGTCGATCATTTGATGAAGGTTTAGGATGGAACAATATATCAAGTATTACCTATGGAGACCTTAATTCCGTTTTCTTTACGGATGACTCCACTGGTTTTGCCCTGGGATATGTTTATGGTTGTGATCCGTTTTATCATTCTAACCCAATTCTGAAGACTATCAATGGAGGCAATGATTGGACAGTGATTTTTAATAGTCCTTTTTGCTTAAAATCTATTCACTTCCCTTGCGATAGCATTGATATATTGTTGGTTACGATGAAGAAGAAGTATATGGGCAGGGAGTGATTTATAAAACAATCGATGGAGGCGTTTCATGGTATATAACGGAATTGTTATTATTGAATAATTTGTATTCTGTTTATTTTACTGACAACACTACCGGTTATATAGCCGGTAATGGTGTCTGCAAGACTATGGATGGCGGTGAGACCTGGTTGCCTGTACCGGTGCAAATGGTGGTTTTAATTCAGTTTGCTTTCCAGATGCTTCTAACGGATATGCAGTTGGAGGTAATAAGGTAATTAAAACAACTGACGCCGGATCTACCTGGTCTCAACTAATGAGTGCCCCATCCGATGCTTCATTAAACTCGGTTTTTTTTATCGATGCTGAAAACGGTTATGCTACAGGTAATCAATTTATTAATGGACATTACCATGGAATTATCCTGAAAACCACTGATGGAGGTTCATCATGGACAAGCACATCCATGGCAAGTCCAGGGTTGCTCAAATCGATCTGCTTTCCGGAACCTGAAACCGGATATGCTGTAGGTCGCTTTTATACCACGTCTGGAATTATTTATAAAACGGATGATGGAGGAGCAAGCTGGACCGTTCAGTCGACTTATCCGGATCGCAGCTTACAATCTGTATTTTTCAATAATCTCAATACCGGCTATGCGGTAGGTGAAGATGGCCTCATCCTGATGACTCCCAACGGCGGAGGGCATGTGGGCCGGGAAGAAGCCCCTCCGGCGACATCTACATTGACCGTTCATCCAAACCCATTCAGGGAACGCATAGTGATTGAATATGAAATAAAGAATAATTCCAGCATTACTGCAACCATCCATAATCACCTGGGGCAACAGCTCAGGGTATTGGTAAATGAATACCAATGCAAAGGGAACACCAGGTAGAATGGAATGCCGGGAACCTGCCGGCAGGAATTTACTATTGCAGGTTTAAGGTTGAGGATCAATTGCTTACAAAGAAAATTGTAAAAATGCAGTAATGTTATTTTTCATTCCCCTTTTCCTCCAGAAGAGGGGACCAAAGGGTGAGGGAAAACCCAGGTTATGAAAAAACTTATGTTATTATTCGCATTACTTACCATCAGCCATGCAACTGTATTCTCCCTGGCCTGCCTGCCTGACTCAGCATCAGCGCAGGTCAGGCAGGGCTGCCTGCCCGAAGGCATTGCATTTAGCACACAAACCCAGATTGATAGTTTCCAGGTCAATTATCCGGGATGCACACAAATAGAGGGCAGTGTTTATATCGAAGGGAACAGTATCGTTAATCTGAACGGGTTATTTCCTTTGACATCCATTGTCGGAAATTTTCATATTGGACAAACATACCTGAGTAATATGATCGGTTTGGATAACCTAACTTTTATTGGAGGTAATTTTATAATAGGGCCTTATTGGTACGATGGAAATCCGGAACTAACCATTTTATCAGGGCTTGAAGGATTAACTTCGATAGGGGGAGCCCTGGATATCAGAAATAACAATTCACTTACATGTCTTACCGGAATTGATAATTTGACTTCCATTCAAGGAGGTCTTTCTATCAGTGAAAACTATTCACTTACCAGTTTGTCCGCGCTAAATAATCTTACCAGCACTGGTGGTGAAATTAAGATTAGTGGAAACAGTATACTGTCAAGCCTGTCGGGACTTGATAATATTGATGCCGGTTCAATCTACCATTTAGAATTAACCTATAACGATTCATTAACAACCTGCAATATAGAAAGCGTATGCAATTACTTAGCTAATCCAAACGGAACAATTATTATAGCAAGCAATTCAAGTGGTTGCAATAATCACCTGAAGTGGCTGATGACTGTGGGATAGCATTTTCCTGTCTATTTTATGGCGACTACTGCTTTTACTCCCAGAGTGATATTGATAATTTTCAGACTCTTTATCCAGGTTGTACACAACTCGCAGGAAATGTGATAATAGCGGGAAGTGATATTACAAATCTGAATGGCACTGAGTGTGGTTACATCCTATGAGAAATCTTGCAATCAATGGATACGGGTTAATCAATTTGAACGGATTAAATAATGTGGATCCATTGGAGGTTAGTTTATCTATCTATGGGTGTCTTTATTACCCAATTTGATTGGACTGGATAACCTGGCGTCTATAGGAGAGTGTGGTAGTATAAGACAAAGTTACCTCACCAACCTGGAAGGACTGGACAATTTGAGCTCAATCGGAGGTCTCCATATTGAGCAACTATTTCATTGCCAACCTAACGTTGGATTAGACAATCTTACTGCCATTCCGGGAGATGTTCATCTTGAAGATTGAACTTATTCCTGACTAGTTTGGCAGGTCTGGAAAAT
>JADJGZ010000025.1 GCA_016707785.1 Bacteroidales bacterium
CAGGACTTCTTGGATTTCCTGGTTGTAAGGGTCAAACAAAGTCGACCGGCAAATTTCATAAACCTACATTTCAGGAACAACTTGATACTTTTAAAGAGCTCGGTTTTAATTTCAATCAAGGCATAGATACTTCTGATATAAACCGTTGGCCTGAAGGTCACAAAGAATTTGAAGACCAACCCTATCACTTGATGTATAAAACGCTCGGACAGACTATAGAGAGGGATCCATGGACACCTATAACTAATAAATGTTGGGATTTTGACCTTGAGGCAATTGATGACCACGGTGCCTATGTTGGCATTATGGAAAATATTTCAAGAATTACAAATGGTGACCTGGTGTTTGAAAATCTAAAAGACTATGTAGATATTGAAGAAAATAATAACTTGGTTTCTTTACATGTGAAGGTGATAATTACAAGTGGATTTTTAAAAAGTTGATAACGATTGGGCAGACATTGATGTATTTGACAAGGTTCAAGAATTGGCAGTTAAATACAAAACAAAAGGACGATTTACATATTTCAATACTGGTGGACAAGATTTTGTGCTTGGTTATTACACAAATGAAGAACTTGAAATGATAAAACAGAAAACAGGACTTGAAATAGAATGGCTAAATGTAAAAGGACAAATGTATTAATAAGAAAAAGTGCTGCTGCTAACAGCACCTGCCCGCCACCAGGCTTTCGCATGTGCTTCTCTTGAAAACTATTACTAAATTCGTGTTCTGTGCTTTTGGGGACGTTGGGTGAATAAAAACCTGTCAGCGGGTAGCTGCGGAACATTATCAAACTTAATAAAAGAACAGCATAAAGCAATGAATTAATGATCTTTAATATTGATTTCTAATTTATATGGCATGAAGAACAAAATAAGTACTTTATTAAGCCCATTTGTAATAATTGGAGTGGTGTTGATTCTATTAGCAGGTTGTAATAAGGAAGCTAACAACAATCCTGAGCCTGTAAACATTGCCAAGGTACAAATACCAGCTGGCACTTTTACCATGGGCAGTCCTTTATCCGAAGTGCTTAGGCAAGTGAATGAAACACAGTATCAGGTCACGTTGAGTGCTTTTCTCATGAGTAAGTGCGAAATAACCAATGCCGAGTATGCTGCATTCCTAAATTCCAAAAGCATCGACAGCACTGGATTATATTCTGCAGGGCAATATCCGGGAGAAGTCTTAATTTATGCCAGCAGTGGAAGTTTCGACTGGGGTTTGCATTGCATCAACGGACAGTGGAGAACAGTAGAAGGTTACGAAAATCACCCGGTAATAAATGTAACATGGTACGGGGCTGTCGAGTTTGCGACATATGCAGGCGGCACTTTACCCACAGAAGCACAATGGGAGTATGCCTGCCGTGGAAATACTACCACACCTTTCTATACAGGTGATTGTTTGAGCACTTCGCACGCTAACTTTGACTGGTCTTATCCTTACGACATGTGTATTGACACTATTTCAGCCTATCCAAACAAAACAACAGCAGTTGGCTCATACGCTTCAAATGCTTATGGCTTGCACGATATGCATGGCAACGTTCGGGAATGGTGCAGTGATCTTTATGATCTTTACCCAACTACAGCGCAAACAAACCCAACAGGAGGTATCTATGGCCTCGAACGTGTGACTCGGGGTGGCAGCTGGTACAACTACCCCTGGATTTGTCGTTCTGCACATCGCCATAGCAATGAGCCGTTCGCGTATGGCACCCTTATAGGTTTTCGGATAGTCTTCGTTCCTTAGTTCAAACACGCCGCAGGATAATGGAAACATTGAAACAGCAAGCTTAAAAAATACCAAGATACAGAAAAATGTATTTACAAGATTTATTAGCCTCTGTATTTCGAAAATTGAGTGATGATTTTTGTAGATTTAATGTATTATCAAATAGACATTCAATCAGAATTGAAGTTCAAAACTTTAGTATAAAATAAGAGTATATACCTTTATTAATTAAATCAATATGAAAAAAATACTGCGAGTGTGGATCTGCCTCATAGCTGTTTTGGGAGTGATGATGGCACTTTCAAACAGTTGTAAAAAAGACAAGGAAAATAGCAACAACAATCCTACTGTTACGGATATTGACGGTAATGTTTACCATACTGTGACCATTGGCTCGCAGACATGGATGGTTGAAAATCTGAATACTTCAAGATACCGGGATAGCACTTTGATTCCAAATGTAACTGACAACCTGGCATGGATTAGCCTTACAACAGGGGCTTTCTGCGATTACGAAAACTTACCTTCAAATTCCAAAACTTATGGTAAGTTGTACAACTGGTATGCTGTTACTGATTCCCATAATATTTGCCCCATTGGATGGCATATACCTTCGGATGCAGAGTGGACCACACTCACTGATTTTTTGGGAGGTGAAAACACAGCAGGAGGTAAGCTAAAGGAAGCGGGCACAACTCATTGGCAAAGTCCTAATTACGGTGCTACGAATGAAAGTGGTTTTACAGCCCTGCCCGGTGGCCGCCGAAATAGTGATGGCTCCTTTGAGAATCCTTTGAATAAACAAGGTATTCGGTATGATGGTGCATGGTGGACTTCAACACTATTCGGCATGCATAGTATTTGGTACCGCTCCTTAGGTTATAGTGGCATTGGTGTAGGCAGAAATGATTTCATGGAAACGAATGGGTTCTCTATACGTTGCATCAAGGATTAATTTAGATGCTGAAGTGGGTTTTCGTAGATTCACAAACAGAAAAGATCGTTATAAAGAGAACTAAAACAAGTTAGGTCTGCTAAATCGTAAAAGAAAGAATTACATTGGTAATACAGACTTAGCTGCCGTTGCGTTGTCCGGACACATATAGCTAACCTCACTTAGCCAAGGCGCCCAGGTAGGAACATTATTTAAAATTCTCTTTAATCCTCATTTTATCTTCAATATCCTTGTCGTTTATATGATACATTCAAGGCAATGATTGCCTTTTAAAACACATTTTTATACCTGCTGGCACTCATAAAACTATATGGAAACTCTTACAACCTGATTCACTTTTTACAGACTTTTATCCACTAAATCTCCAATTTCCTTAATCTTAAGCAGGTAATCGGAATAAAGACCAAACTTGGGTTAGGTTTTTAGACGAACTGACGTTACCTTCAAGCATAAACGAGCATCGTGCAACGAATTAAGAAACTTTTCAATGCAAATAATGCAACGATAATTTGAAGTTGCAACGAATATAATGTATATTTGTTGCAAATTATAAGACGAATGGGGTATTATATACATCAGAAAGACAATTGGCCAAATTTCACATGGAATAACGACGAGCTCGTCAATCTGTTAAGTGATGCGAGAAATCTACAAGGACGATTAATAGGGAAAATGGAGTCTCTGGGTTTTGAATTAAGAGATGAAGCTTTACTTGAAACTTTAACTTTGGATGTATTGAAATCTGCAGAGATTGAAGGAGAACTATTAAATCCTGAGCAAGTGCGTTCGTCAATTGCTCAACGATTAGGAATTGAATTCGCTGGTGCAATTCTATCAGATAGGAATGTAGACGGGATGGTTGATATGATGATTGATGCTACCAGAAATTGTTTTAAACATTTAACAACAGAGAGACTCTTTGATTGGCACGCAGCATTATTTCCGATGGGACGAAGTGGGATTTTCAAAATTACTGTTGCTGATTGGAGGAAAGATACATTTGGACAAATGCAAGTTGTATCAGGTGGTGCGGGAAGAGAAAAAGTTCATTTTCAAGCTCCCGATGCTGATTTAATCGAAATGGAAATGAACCGTTTTATAAAATGGTTTAACGAAGAAAATAAAATAGATTTAGTAATAAAAGCTGCAATTGCTCACCTTTGGTTTGTGACAATTCATCCATTTCAAGATGGTAATGGGCGAATTACAAGAGCCTTAAGTGATATGTTATTAGCTCAATCGGATAAGAGTACACAGCGATTTTATAGTATGTCTGCTCAAATTAGAGTAGAAAGAAAAGAATACTACGAGATTCTTGAAAAAACGCAAAAAGGAGACCTTGACATATCCGAATGGATTAAATGGTTTTTAAGCTGTTTAATTAATGCTTTAAAAGCAACCGATAATATTCTTACCCGGGTTTTGTTAAAAGCAGATTTCTGGAATAGAAATTCAAAAACTATAATTAACGAGAGACAAAAGAATATATTAAACAATATACTGGATGGATTCGAAGGTAAATTGACTTCAAAGAAATGGGCTAAGATTACAAATTGTTCAAAAGACACAGCAATTAGGGATATTAATGACTTGATTAGTAAAGATATATTGCAAAAAGATTCAGCAGGAGGAAGAAGTACAAATTATGAATTGAAGATTATGAAATAAATGCCTGCAGGGAATAAGTAGGACTCTGAGCCCTTAAGTTTCGGGATTGAACTACATCCCCTGCAGGGCTACTTATTTAATGATGGTGAAACCTCTTTAGCTCTTTTAATTTTTTGGTTCCCTGGTCAGGTTTAACTTCAAATTTTGGATTCTCATAGGCATTCCCTTAACTTTTTAGGCAGACTGACGTTATAGTCAATGTCAAACGACTGCTAAGTATGACGGGAAATAACAACTCGATCTTGATAGCTATCGGGATAATTTAAACAAACATTAACATTATGAAAAAGTTACAATTCAAAGTAAGCATCAATGCACCTGTGACCAGGATTTATGATATTATGCTTGGCATCAGCAGCAAATCAACTTATGAGCAATGGACTTCTTTGTTTAATCCGACATCGACCTATGAAGGAAGTTGGGACAAGGGAAATAAAATACTGTTTATTGGATTAGATGAGAAAGGAGAGAAGGGAGGTATGGTTTCAAGGATAGCTGAAAACATTCCAAACCGATTTGTTTCGATTCAACATTATGGTCTTTTTAAAGCTGACAAGGAAATTACAGAAGGACCAGAAGTGGAAAAATGGGCAAACGGATTTGAAAACTATACCTTCGAAGAAAACAATGGCACCGATAGCTATCGGGGTACAACCGTTATTGTTGACCTGGACAGTGCAGAAGATTTTGTAGATTATATGAACGAGGCCTACCCACAAGCACTCGATAAGTTGAAAGAGCTTTGTGAAGAATAATAATCACAGCCTATAACTGCACCTTCAGGAAATTGGCACTTCAGTGGTTAAATGAAGTTCAGTTTTTCAATCAAATTTTATCAAGGTTGACTGTTCTCTTCTCCATAATCGCTTACTTCTTATAGTTGCATAACATGAAACTGTCTGAATACCTCCTTAGCTCCCTCAATTTATTGGATACCTCTTCGGGTTTAATTGTAAATATTTGATTATCAGAGGTATTAAATTTGCTTATTAGACAAACTGACATTGTGTGCTATTTGAAAAAATCCCCACAAACAATTGTACAATGATATTAGAAACAAATCGACTAATAATCAGACCAATAAGTCATCAAGATAAAAATGAAATATTTGAATACCGGAGCGACAAGGAGACAAACAGATATCAAGGATGGATTCCCGAAACGATTGATGATGTAGCAACCTTTATTGAAAAGACTGCAAAAAAAATTAATGAAAATGAAACTTGGTTTCAATTAGTCATCATTGAGAAAGAAACTCAAAAAATAATTGGCGATTTAGGCCTCCACTTTTTCGATCATGAAAATAAACAAGTTGAAATAGGATGTACCTTACACAAGGATTTTCAAAATAGAGGATATGCAACAGAATCGGTAAAAAGAGTTGTTGACTATTTATTTAATGATTTACACAAGCATCGGATTATTGCATCAATAGACCCTGAAAATAAAAACTCTATACGGTTGGTGGAAAGAATTGGCTTTAAGAAAGAAGCACACTTCGTTGAAAGTTTATTTATTAATGGAAAGTGGGTCGATGACTTGATATACGCTCTGCTTGAGAAAGATTGGGAAAAACTAAATTCACAATGATCAATATATAAATGAACAGAAACAGCATACAACACCGCATCCAAGTTTAACAACCTCTTTATCTTCATTTAGCGTTCGGTATTTTTTCACAAGGTTTTTCAGGTCCTTTAGAAATTCAGTTATCTATCATACTCTATCCCTTTAAGTCTGTAACTTGCTTAGACTTCTGATAAGAATATTTTAATCTGTTGTAAGGGTAAACGAGGTTCTGATTGTCTTATAGAGGTAGACTTCCATTTTTAGTATTTATCCATCAAATCCTTTGCATATGTTTTTCAATATTCCGCTTCGAATCCTTTCCAGGAAGTTATTCCCTGCTTGTATGGGATTATTACTGATGTTTGGACTGTTCATGCTTTCCTGTCAAAAAGAAGAGATACAGATTAACACTCCAAATGATACCACAACCCTCAACCGGGGCAGCCAGCAGGATAACAGCCGCAGGCACCGGCCCTCTGGAAGTGAAGGGGATACAACCTTGATTACCTACGACACCATTATTCCGGGGCCTGAGATTACCCTTGGAGTGAAGGATTCCATGCAGGGGAGCTTGGTTGACCGTGATTTATATGCCCATGATTATCAGCGCGATGTTCTTGGTATTGATGTGAATAGCGATAATGAAACCGATATCATCCTGGAAGTTTCATACAGCCCGGCTTCTATGGGTACATCGGAGAGAAAAACGTCTTCAATGAGAGCCGCTCATGATAAAATATCCTTTTTTGGAATTTTTACCTTTGATTCAATATTCACTTATATTGATACCAGCGGATTTGATATCAACATGTTAAGTACCTGTCATTTTTCAGGCGCTTCCGATGATACTTTAGTCAGCAATGAATTTCATTGTAAAAATCTCTTGTATCTGGATAAGCTTCATTCGGCAGATTCCTTTGCTTCTGATTCAGTTTCATTTATCTATTCAGAGACAGGTCACGGTTACAATATTTTCGGGAATTATAGTGTATATTGGAATAAGGTATCAGACTGTTATTCACTTCCTTATGGTGAGAATATTTATTTGGGATTCAAATATACTGACACGATTGAACGACTGGGCTGGATTCAGATAAAACTGATTTCTTCGCGGGAAATGTTTGTGAATGAATGGGCGATTCAAAGATTGCTATGGTAAAAAGTATTAATGGGAGTTTAGCCGGACTTTTTATGAAAATAGCTCAACTATAGCTTAATAAGTCATGAAGTAATTCTACTAATTACCTGGTCCCGTCGATTCAATAATGAACCGTTGACTTCAATAGTTTCAATACCAAAAGTCCAGACACTTTCTTTTAATATCTCATTAACCCTGTTTCTAAGTTCTGGCAAATCAAAATCCTGGCATATTATCAAATCCGGCTCCTCTATCGGGATAAATACAAGAAGGTCGATTTTCGAAATGAAACGTTCAACTTTATTATAAAGGGTCCGAATGTTTATTGTCTCATCAATGGCCTGAATATAGGCAAGGAGGTCAACGGGACATCGGTCGAAAATTACATTGTCATCACTGCTGGAAATTTGTTTAGCTGAATACTCAAGTTGTTCTAAATAATCATCCACATTGGGACTTTCTGCAAATTCGTAGCCTGCTTCTTCCAACTCATAATAGGGCTCCATTCTGAATTCATAGCCGGCAAGAGTCTCCTGAAGTATTTCCACCAAGGTTGTTTTACCTACCCGATGTGCTCCTGTGATGGCTATTTTCATGGAATATGTTGTTTTATACCTTATCTAAATTGTTTGCCAATTTGTAACTCAGTATATCCTGGTACAACTCATTCAAATCAGGATCTGTCAAGCATTAGTTTTAGACTGAAACTTTTCACCGAGGCGAAATTGTACAAGTGTATAAATCAATATGTTAAGCACAAGAATATAAATGATAAACCCACTGTTCGCAAAAGTGAATGTTGATAAGGTGAGCAGAGTAAAAATCACACCAAAAACAGTTGCAATCCAGGGCCAGGCAATTTCGGTATCCGGAAATTTGTACGCTTTAACAATTGTTGGAATGGCAGCAAGTGCATCTGCCACAATGCTGCTAAGGATGGCAATATTACCCACTTTTGTGATCATCCATAAAACCAGTCCCACTACAGAAAGTACTCCACATATCAAATCAAACTTAGTGAGTTTCCATTCTGCTTGTTTATTTACAAAAGATGCAATAAATACTGTTAAAGGCAGAAATCCGGTACTAAAGGTCATTAAAGCTTCAAGACCAACTCCCTGCTCAATTTGGGCAAAAAAAGCTATAAATGGCACAACTGCCCATAATAAAAAGGAAACTCTGTTAGGTCTGACTTTACCTTTCACGGTCTTTATAAGGTACACAACAGAACCTATTGTGCCCAGAAGAGTTCCGACTATTACGAAGTTACTATGAAGCATAAAAAGATATTACCCGTATTTTAATGTGATTCCTTTCTTCCTTCTTACAGTTTTGGTAAACGTTATAAACTTTGTCCAAATGTCAGCAAATTATTGTCAGGGTCCAGAAGGGCAAATTCTTTTTGCTTCCAGGGTTTGATTTGTAAATTGCCATTTGGATGAATGCTGGTTTTATTGTCGAGCAACGATTGATAAAGCTTGTCAATATCATTAGTCCTGATATACACCTGTCCATAATTTTCCTTTGGGTCAAGTTCAGAAAACTCAAAAAAATGAATTTCAAGATGATCCCTTCCAAGGATTAAATAATCATTGAATTCGCCAAGCAGATTGAAACCCAACTGGTTTATGTAAAAATCCTTTGTCAGGGTTTTGTTTCGCATGGGTAGTTTCGGGATGATATTCGTGAGCATAGTTGATAGATTTTCAGTGATTTAAATGACATGGTTTAATAGTGATTGTCCTTTACTATTCTACCCTAAGAACATAGTAGTTGTATCAGCCAGGAATTTTAAAATCAGGATTCCAGTCAAATCAATAGGTAAGGGCTTCAAAGGTCAGCCTGGTGACTTTGGTTACTAGCTTGAACATATTAACTTTTAAAGCAATGAGTTTGTTTTTGAATGCAGGCTGTTTTATGGTCTTTACTTAATCCTCTCTTTCAGTGTAAATTTCCTGTGGCCTAAATTATATTCAACTATCCCGTTTTCTGCACTCCAAATAATTTCATTCATGGCCTTTTCTTTATTAACGGCGGATTCATTGTTACATTTGAAGACAATGATATCATCGTAGGATCTGTTACCAAGGGTTCTTTTTTCGTATCTGAAATCAGCTACATCATTATTCCTGCTTTCAAAATAGTATCCATAGGGTTGGTACGAAATATCAATGGTTGTATTGCTGTGATTGGCATCCAGAACAATTATTGACTGCACACTCGAATGGAAAGTAGTTCCCATGGGATTTGTATAGAGGTCAGGGACACTGGCCTCAATTACGATTTTCTCGTGATAGGGAGAAAATATAGCAAGATGATCTTCCGGATTATTATAGCGTACAACTTTTAAAATTTTCAAGGTATCCTGATTGCCATTTTCTTCCTGGAACAGGTAAACCTGGCCAGGCTTGTAGGCAATCCAGTCTTGTGCTTTTTTGCCTACTGAGTAATGTTTGCAGGAAAGGAATAGTTGGATCAGAATAAACGAGATAAGAAACAAAGGGAATTTGTAAGTCGTTTTCATTTTAGCCTAGGGTTCATGAAGTTAGCATCCTATGACCTTGTTTATTAGAAAGAATCAATTTGATGTTTCGCATGAATTTTGTCATGTGTATTCAGACGAGCAGAATTAAGTATGCCTCCATCTGGAATGGCAATTTATTTCCCACAAACTTCTTCTGTAAGTCTGTCAAGGTTTTGTTCATTACTTGGTATAACTATATGTGCTACCTGTTCAGCGACTTCAGCATTGTCAAATTCCTGATTCCACAGAACCAGGGTGCCTTTCGCAGAATTTGTAAGAGAGATGGTCAAAGTAAACCTGGGTTCTGAAATATGCCTGATGACAACTTTTTCGTTTGGAATAATCTCAGCAAATTCCGAATCATTTACATAATTTACACCATCAGGCCCATGCATTATAAATGACCATTTCCCTCCGGTTATAAATTGAAACTGGCTAAAAGTATTGGTGAATCCAGCAGGCCCCCACCATTTTGCAAGTCTTTCAGGATGGCTGATTGCGGCGAAAATATTCCCTGGAAGAGATGGGATTTCACGAGAAGTACTGAATGTTTTCATTCGTTTAATTATAATTTCTCTTTTGTTAAAAACCTTTTTAGGAGGAAATCTGCACTGCGAAAGTATTGAGTTTTATATGACAGTAAGTTGTTAGACCCGATAAGCAATAACGTTCCGCAGCTACCCGCTGCCAGGCTTTATTCAACAATCTTTAGGACAGAACACTAATCTTAATAGTATTCAAGAGATGACAGCGTAAGCCTGGTAACGGGTAAGTGCTGTTTTGCACTATTGGATCTTCATTAGTAAGTAGAAGTAGCAATCCATAATCTGTCCATTAAATTTTAAATCCAGTTCGTTGATTTTATCTTTCTGAAAATCGTTCAACTGAATTTCTGGCAATTTCCTTATGTGATCCTTGTAATAATATTTTCAACTAATTCTTAAAGTATTTGACGTAGCTGTTTAGAAAACTCCAAAGTTTTTATGTCGTGTTCGGGTTTGTCAAAAGAATTTGTCTCATTTTTCATCTTTATTGAAATGAAAACTTTCAAGATCTTGTTTTCTAAAAATGACTAGAAACTATTCCTCTGGGATGTATGTTATTAGTTCTAACAGACCTAATGGTAGAATAACATGTTTAAGCATGCCACTTAAATAAGTTGTGCCTTTAACAACTATCAACAAATGATGATTATTCAAAAATTCCATTTGATCTTGAGATATCTTTCTATATTTCTCAAATTGACTTAGCCCTAGTGAGTGCCAAAGATTAAAATATTAATGTGTTTTCAAACTTGTCTTATTGTTTCTTTCATCTGTAACTCACCTCAACATCCTCCTACAAAACCCTGAACTCCTTCTTCTTTACCGTTACCTTCTCCAGCATCGGCATATTTACATCCACTCCAATCCCCGGTTTTACAGGAACATCCATCGTTCCATCAGGATTTACAACAAATTCAGGATCTACAATGTCTTCCTTGTAATAGCGCTTGCTGGCAGAAATATCACCGGGCAGGGTGAAATTGGGCAGACTGGCAAGGGCTACATTGCCTGCACGGCCAATGCCTGATTCAAGCATTCCTCCATGCCATACCGGAATATTCATGGATGCACAGTAATCATGGATCAGTTTGGATTCAGTAAAACCTCCCACACGCCCGGGTTTGATATTGATAATACCACAGCTTTTTAACTCAATGGCTGCCCTCGTATCATCCAGCGAATGAATGCTTTCATCCAGGCATAGGGTAGTCCTTATCTGCTTCTGCAGTTTGGAATGGTCAAAGATATCTTCATAACCCAGCGGTTGCTCAATCAAAGAAAGATTGTAATCATCCATCTTTTTAAAGAGTTCAACATCCTCCAGGGTATAGGCCGAATTGGCATCTACCTGCAGCATAATATCCGGGAAATTCTTCCTGAGTGCCTGCACAAATTGTATATCCAGCCCCGGGGAAATCTTGATCTTGATTCTTCCATACCCTTCGGCCAGGTAACCTTCCACTTTTTTAATCAGCTCATTCTCCGACGATTGTATTCCAATACTTACTCCTACATTCACTTTATCACGGGTGCCACCCAGCATCTTTGATAGGGAAATTCCCTTCGATTTGGCAAAAGCATCCCAAAGAGCAGCTTCAATCCCGGCTTTGGCCATCATATGCCCTCTCACCTTGGAATACAATCCAATCGCCTCATCCACATCTTTCAGGTCCTTCCCGAGTATCGACGGAATCAGGAAATCTTCGAGTATATGCCAGGCTGTTGTTACGGTTTCATAGGAATAAAAGGGTGTACCCTCGGCTACACTTTCGCCCCATCCGGTTACACCTTCGCCATCTACCCTTACAATGATGTGCTCTTCGTCATATTCGGTCCCCATGGAGGTGACAAATGGACTTACCAGGACCATCCTGATATGTCGGAGTTCGATTCTGTCAATTTTCATACTATGGATTTTTTAAAAATGATCTGATTATTTGATAATTGGTAGGTTATTCGATTATTTGCTTGGTGTTTATTTTAGCAACCTGATAATAGGGAAATATTCGCCTTTTCTTATCAAGTGAGCAAATTTACTATAGGTAACAAGTCCAAGCATGGACTGCGGCTCAAGTGCCAGGCAGATCATGCTTCCTTTTAACTGCGAGGTTTCCAGGACAAAATATTGGCCTTCAAGGTTTTCTGAATGGATATCATGGATTTCAACTTTCGGATTCACCGTTATATCTCCCTCAAAATCAATGGAATCGATGCCAGTTATAAAGTATTGCTGCAGCTTATCCGATTTCCCTGGCTTATAGGGTGCCAGGTTCAGATGATGCCTTTCAGCCCATTCCAGCAATTCCTTGTTTTGTCCGGGCAGGAGGTAGGAGTGGGGAATCCTTACACTTAGGGTAGAGATCACTTTGGGACGATAATCTTTGATCAAAACAGTTGAATCCTTTCCTGTTTTCCAGGAATAAACCGGTAACTCCAGGAAGCTTCCATCTGCTACATGGTCTGAATGCAGTGCAATTTCAGTGTGGCTATTGCTGCCGGGCAAAATCAAACGCTCTTTCCGGACCAGTTTCCTGATTTTAGAGGAGTTTTCTTTAACAAACAGCAATAATCCCATCATCCCTGCTTTCTGTCCTTCCGAACGACGCCTGATGTTATCCTTGAAGTTATCTTCTCCATTCATACCTTCCTGGATAAAGGCAAGTGTGTTGAGAATGCCAAGGCTTTGCCGGCCATCATTGATATCGAAGGTGCTATGACGGGTATAGCCTTGCCCGGGGGGATCTCCGGGTGAATATTCAAAGGATGAGAACCCTTGTTTCTTTAGATAATCAAGGATATATGGCAGGTATTTGTTTTTCGAAAAAGTCCTGATTTTCCCTGAAACATCCAGGTTAGTAGTGGTACCGATTGTAACCTCTGAATTCTTCCGGAACCCTATGGTCTTCCATTCATCACCATAAGGAGAATATTCATGGACATCCATGCTGACTTCAAACAGGTAGGTATCAAAGAAGGAATGCAAAGCTTGCGTCTCCGGCTCAGTGAGAATCATGTGATTACGGTTCAGGTCCATGCTGTTGGCATTTCTTCTCCGGTTGGCTTCTGATCCATCCGGGTTCATCTGTGGAATTAGCGCCAGGTCCATCCGCTTGAATAATTCCCGATGTTCAGGTTTTGCCAGTTCCGCTGCAAGAAGCAATGCCCCTTCTTTACCGGATTGCTCATTCCCATGTTGTTGCGCAAAAATCAATACCTTAATTTTTGTGACATCTTTTCCAAATTCTCCATCTGAGAATAGTAAGGCATAGATGTTACGACCTTCCACAGACTTGCCAATGACCTTACGTTCAATGAACTCAGAAGATTTATCCAACTGCTCCACGAATTCAGATAATTCATTGTAGCTCGTAGGCTCGGTCCAGCCTTTTTGAACAAGCGGTGTAACTAATGGCTGGGCTTCAATGAATGAAGGAGTCATAGCAAGTATAAAAACAAGAAAAAATATCAATAAGAGGTGTTGTTGTTTCATGGAAGGATTCAAGGTTTATCCTGGTTCAATAGGACTCAGTTCAAATAGGTTGTTAATTTATGTGTTACTATAGATAATATGGGGTAGGATACTTTTAATTAGCTTGTTATGAATTATTCAGAATCATAAATGGTATCCTGGAAAGCGGGTCCAATATGGTTGATGATATCTCCTGCCAGAAGGGCTTCCTGCCCGGTTTTAAGGCTTGCCAGGTCACCTGCATGTCCATGAAGATATACGCCCAGGAGGCAGGCATCCAGTGGAGAATAATTTTGGGCAAGCAATCCTGTAAGGAGTCCGGTTAATACATCGCCGCTTCCCCCCGTGGCCATCCCGGGATTACCGGTTGGGTTGAAGAAATAATTTCCTCCGGGGGTACAAATGATGGTAAATGCCCCCTTGAGAATGATATAAACTTTTTGTCGTAAAGCATAATCACCCAGAAGATCCAGTAGCTCAAATCCATTGTTCCATTTTCCTGCGAGCCTTTCAAATTCCTTTGGATGCGGGGTAAGGATACTTCCTGCCGGGATAAATGCTTGCCAGGTTTTTTGTTCCGCCAGGATGTTCAGTGCATCTGCATCCAATACCAGGGGCACTTTGGCTTCCTGCAATAACAAACGGATGGTATTATGCGCTTCCCTGGATCGTCCGAGTCCCGGCCCTGCTCCAATGGCGGAGTAGGGCGACAGATCCGGTATCCTGGAACAGTCGTTTTGTCCCGGATCCACTGATATCATTGCTTCATGTACTGTTGATTGCAGAATCTCATATCCACAAACCGGCACATGAGTGGTGAGTAACCCCACTCCGGATCGAAGGCATGATTTGGAAGAGAGAATAGCTGCACCTATTTTCCCATGGCTTCCGGCAATCAGCAGCGCATGGCCATAGGTTCCTTTATGAGAAAAACGTTTCCTTGGTTTTATGATCTCCCGAATATCCTGCTTTGTGAGGAAATAATGATTGCAAGCCTGATTCCTGATAAATTCTTCATGCAATCCAATAGGCAGAACCACCCAATCACCCACAAGGAGTTCATTCTCACTGAGAAAGAAGGATAATTTCGGGAACTGGAAACTTAATGTATAATCAGCATGAACTACAGAAGCTCCCGGTCTGATGGCTTTATCGGCAAATAACCCGGAAGGGATATCAATGGAAATCACAATTGCCTGTAATTTGTTGATATGATTAATTACCTCTCTTTCGATGCCTTCAACCGATTTGGAAAGTCCTGATCCGAAAAGTGCATCAATGATAATATCCCCTGGTTCGGGTGAAAAGTGTAGTCCATCCTGCAGAAATACAGGTTCAAGGTCCAAACATTTAAGCTTTTTTAGGTTAATGCTAAAATCAGGGGAGTATTTTTCTTTGTCTGATGGAATACATACCTGGACCTCAAATGAAATATCATGGAGCATCCTCGCCAATGCCAGACCATCGCCACCATTATTCCCCGGACCACAGAAAATATAGAACCTGGGCGTTCGGCCTGATAACTTTCGAAGAATCCAATCGTAACATCGGCTGGCTGCCCTTTCCATTAAATCAATGGATGCAACTGGTTCATGGGCTATTGTATAGGCATCAGCCTCTCTTACTATTCCGACAGGGAAAATCTTGATCATAACTCCTTTTTACCTTTCAAAGATAACAAATGACTAGATTTTTTCAGTGATTACCTATCGAATCATTTGTTTAAACCAGAGATTCAAACGAATGAGGTGTGCGTTAATCATGAATAGCATTAACTTTGTGCCAAATTGAATAGTATGCAACCCTCCGTTAAGGAAATACTTGATTCCGGCGATTTTTCCAGGGAAAATCTTATCACATTACTTGGCTGTGCAAAGGAAGAGCGCGAGCTGATTTTTGAGAGAGGGGCAGCCGTGAAGAAAGAATATGTTGGCAATAAGGTTTATTTCAGAGGGTTGGTTGAATTATCCAATATCTGCTCAAAGAACTGCTATTACTGTGGAATCAGAAGAGGTAACAAAGTGGTTGACAGGTATTTCGTAACTGATGATGAAGTGCTGGAAGCAGCCCGTTTTGCCCTGGATGAAGGATATGGTTCAATGGTGATTCAATCCGGGGAACGAACAGATAAAGTGTTCACCGGCAAAGTCACAAACCTTCTTCAAAAAATAAAACAGTTGTCATCAGGTAAGCTGGGAATCACCCTTTCGATGGGGGAGCAATCCGAAGAAACCTTCAGGCAGTGGTTTGAAGCTGGGGCCCACAGGTATTTGCTCCGTATTGAATCTTCAAACCCTGAATTGTATTACAGGATTCATCCGAGGGATTCACATCATGACTTCGAATACAGGCTCCGTTCCCTGAAGTTGCTCCGTGAAATAGGATATAATGTAGGTACAGGGGTGATGATCGGACTTCCGTTCCAAACCCTAGATGACCTTGCCAATGACCTTCTCTTTTTTAAGGAATTGGATATAGATATGGCGGGGATGGGACCCTATATTGAACATAAGGATACACCTCTTTATGAATTCAGGAATCAACTGATTCCTAAATCCGAAAGGTTTTATCTTAGTCTTAAAATGGTTGCTCTACTCCGGATCATGATGAAGGATATTAATATTGCAGCGACAACTGCAATGCAGACACTTGATAAACAAGGCCGGGAAAAAGCCTTAAAGGTGGGAGCCAATATTATTATGCCCAATCTTACCCCGGTGAAATACAGGGAAGGCTACCTGCTTTATGAGGATAAACCCTGCATTAATGAAGAAGCCAGTGAGTGCAGGAACTGCCTCGAAGCCCGCATCCATATTGCCGGCGATGAAATTGGATTTGGCGAATGGGGAGACTCAAAGCATTTTGCAGCACGAAAGGTAAAGGGTTGATTTCGGATTTTCGATTTTGGATTTCGGAATTTGATCCAAGTCCTAAGATTCAAGATCCAAGTCCCCAATCCTAAGTCCGACCAAATCCCAAATCACCAAATCACCAAATCCCAATCTCATCTCCTCTCCCCTATCTCTCTCCTCCTCCCCCTCTCCTCTTCTCCCTCCTAATCTCCTAATCTCCTAATCTCCCATCTCCTCATCTCCTCATCTCCTCATCTCCTAATCTCCTAATCTCCTCATCTCCTCATCTCCTCATCTCCTCATCTCCTCATCTCCTCATCTCCCCATCTCCCATCTCCTCATCTCCTCATCTCCTCATCTCCCCATCTCCTCATCTCCCCCATCTCCCCATCTCCTCATCTCCTCATCTCCTCATCTCCTCATCTCCCCATCTCCAAATCTCCAAATCTCCAAATCTCCACATCCCCTAATCCCCCCCCATCCATGCCACGACGCCCATACCCTCTGCTTGAAAATGTAACAATACTTGATGCCGGTTCTGAAGGGAAAGCAGTAGCCAGGGTGAATGAGATGGTGGTTTTTGTGCCCTATGCCGTACCGGGCGATATTGTTGATATACAGGTTGTAGCAAAGAAAAAGAAGTTTTTTGAAGGCAAAATCACACGATTTGAAAAATATTCAGACCGAAGGATAGAAGCCTTCTGCAGTCACTTTGGAACTTGTGGAGGCTGTAAATGGCAGATCATGCCCTATGAAGACCAGTTGAAATTCAAACAAAAGCAGGTAGAGGATGCTTTCAGCAGGATTGGAAGGTTTGAATTTCCTGCTATCAGGAATATTCTTGGCTCACCTTTAACTACCTACTACAGGAATAAACTGGAGTTTACCTTTTCAAACCGCCGGTGGCTGGATAAGGAGGATATGAATCTGCCTGCAGAGGAACGGCAGATGAATGCCCTGGGATTTCATATTCCCCAGTTATTTGACAGAATATTAGATATTGATCATTGTTACCTTCAACCGGAACCGTCGAATTTAATCCGGCTGGCTGCCAGGGATTTTGCGCTGGAGAATAAGCTTGATTTTTATGATGCCCGCACCCATGAAGGCTTCCTGAGAAACCTGCTGGTGAGGAACACAACTACAGGCAAACTGATGGTTATTGTTGTATTTGCAAGGAATGATAAAGAATCTGTTAAATCATTCATGAGTTTCCTGGGGAAGAAATTCCCTGAAATAACTTCATTGCTTTACGTGATCAATACCAAACATAATGATGTGATCACCGACCAGGAAATTCTCCATTGGGCAGGGGATCCATTTATTATGGAAGAGATGCCCGCACCCCTTGAGAAAGGCAGGACGCTGAAATTTAAAATTGGACCCATCTCTTTTTATCAAACCAATCCAATACAGGCATGGCATCTTTATAAGGCTGCTTTTGACTTTGCCGGGCTCAAAGGGAATGAGGTAGTGTATGACCTTTATTGCGGTACCGGAACGATTAGCAATTTTATTGCACCCTATGCCAGTAAAGTTGTAGGTGTGGAATATATTGAATCAGCAATTGAGGATGCCAACCAGAATTCCTTGCTGAATGGGATCAATAATACCTGGTTTTTTGCCGGGGACCTCGCGAAAGTGCTGAATGAATCATTCGTTCGTGTAAATGGTCGTCCGGATGTAATAATAACCGATCCACCCCGTTCCGGAATGCATGAAAAAGTGATTGATCAGCTCCTGGAAATTGGTGCTGAAAAAGTAGTGTATGTGAGTTGCAACCCGGCAACCCAGGCAAGGGATATTGCACTCTTAATTTCAAAATATGAAGTAGTAGATATTCAGCCGGTTGACATGTTTCCACATACCCATCATGTTGAAAATGTTGCCTTACTCAGACTTCGTCAGAATGTGATTGTCGATTAAGAATTAATGAAGCAATCTTTTTTGGGTCAGGGGCCGGAGAATCAATAATGAGTTGAGCCTGTTGGTAGTATTCTTCCCGCTGCTTGAGGTGTTCGGTTACCTCTTTCTCAAAGTTTCCTTCCATGAATTTTGTCAGAACGGGGCGTTTGGCCGGAGATTTTTGTAGCCGCTTCAGCAAGAGTTCAATAGGCATTTTTAGATAGATCGTAGTTCCTTGTTGATTCATAAAAACCATATTACTCTCATGGCAAGGGGTCCCACCTCCCGTTGCCATGACGAATTCATCCTGTGATGATAGCTTCACCAGGAGTTCCTTCTCAATAGTCCGGAAATGCTTTTCTCCATACTTTTCGAAAAAAACTGGAATACTGATCTTATATTTCAGCTCAAAGGATTTGTCAAGGTCAATGAAAGCAATACCCAGAGCATCAGCCAACAAGGGACCCAGACTGCTCTTCCCGCTACCCATATAACCGACAAGGAATATTTTCATAGGGCAAAGTTACTCTTAACTCATAAGAAGTAAAAATCCGGGAGTTAATAGCCTGAATATTTCCGCTTTGCTCAATATGATGCTCACAGGCTAAATTCGTATCTTCGCAACAATGCCAACACCAGGGGAAATACTAAAGCAATATTGGGGATATGATTCTTTCCGGCCTTTGCAGGAAGATATTATCCACTCGGTTCTGGAAGGGAAGGACACATTAGCCCTTCTGCCTACCGGGGGCGGGAAATCTATTTGCTTCCAGGTACCTGCTCTTTGCCTCGAAGGCCTGACCCTTGTGATTACCCCTCTGGTTGCTCTGATGATTGACCAGGTTGAGAATCTGAAGAAAAGGTCGGTGCCTGCGATTGAGATCCATTCAGGAATGCATCCCAGGGAGATTCAATTGGCCTATCAGAAATGTGCAGAAGGAAGCATGAAATTTCTTTACCTTTCACCGGAGAGGCTCGATTCAGACAGTTTCAGGGAAATGGCTTCTTTTCTGAAAGTGAGTTTGATTGCTGTAGATGAAGCGCATTGCATATCTCAGTGGGGGTATGATTTCAGACCTCCATACTTAAAGATCGCAGAAATAAGGCCCTTATTCGGGGACATACCTGTTATCGCTTTGACGGCTACTGCGGTGAGCAAAGTAATTGATGATATCCAAAGTAAGCTGCTATTTAAGAAATATAATGTCTTTCGCAAATCATTCTACAGGTCGAATCTGTCCTATGTTGTTTATAAAGAAGAAGATAAGCTAAAGAAGTTGCTGAGGGTATGCAACGGGGTAAAAGGAACCGGAATTGTATATGTAAGGAATAGAAAGCTTACCAGGGAAACAGCCGAATACCTGAACAGGAATGGAATTAAAGCAGGGTATTATCATGCCGGACTTGATCCCGCTGTTCGTTCGGGCAGGCAGAAAGAATGGATGGATGAAAAGATCAGGGTAATGGTTTCAACCAATGCTTTTGGGATGGGAATTGATAAACCGAATGTGAGGTTTGTCGTTCATCTTGATCTCCCGGAAAACCTGGAAGCCTATTTCCAGGAGGCAGGACGTGCGGGAAGGGATGAAAAGAAAGCCTATGCAGTTATTCTGTATAACGAAAGTGATGTCATCGATACTAGGCATTACCTGGAAATTGCCTGGCCTTCACCCGAACTGATTAAACAGGTGTACCTTGCTTTAGGAAATTATCTTCAATTGGCCGTCGGAAGCGGCAAGGACCATTCATTTGATTTTGAGCTGGAATCATTTGCAGCCAATTATAATATGAAGCCTGTAACCGTTTTTAATGTGCTCAGGATACTTGAACGCGATGGATATCTTAGCTTTTCAAATTCTTCGAATGAAACCTCACGTGCTTTTTTCCTTGTAGGTCGTGAAGAATTGTACAAATTCCAGGTAGAGCACAGGGAGGCGGACAGGCTGATAAAAGTCCTGTTACGATCTTATGCCGGTCTATTCACTGATTTCACCAGCATCAACGAATACGAACTGGCCAGGAGAATGGGGTCAGACCGGGAAACAGTGATTGAACAACTGGACTATCTCCGCAAATCAGGCATCCTGGAATATATTCCCCTCAAAGGGAAACCGCAATTGGTATTTACTGCAGAGCGCATTCCCCCGGAGGACATTGGCTTGTCAAAAACCTATTATTTTGACCGTAAGAAAGAGGCTAAGGTGAAATTGGAGCAAATGCTGAAATATACAACGCAAAGCACAAAATGCAGAAGCCTTTTCCTGCTTGAATATTTCGGTGATCTTTCAGGGAGTCCCTGTGGGGTTTGTGATATCTGTCTGAAAAATAAAAAATCAGGCATTTCTGATGAAGAAGTAAGACATATTGCTGATTCGATTCTGGAGATAGTAAAGAAGGCCCCTGTTACACTTACTGAACTCATCCTCCATATTCCCTCGGTTTCGGAAAAGAAGGTGCTGGAGGTCGTTCAATGGCTGGTAGATGAAGAGCAGGTTTTTAAAGAGGATGATAAACTGGAGATTCGTTTATGATCAGAAGATATTAGCTGTATGATTCTTGAACCTTCTTTTTACCAGGGGAATGATGTGATAACTATAGCCAGGCAATTGCTGGGAAAGGTCTTGTGTACACAATCGGAGGGTATCTATACTTCCGGAATCATCACAGAGACAGAGGCTTACGCCGGAACCACTGACAAAGCATCACATGCATTTAATGGCAGGAAAACCAAGCGGACAGAGATTATGTTCCGGAAGGGTGGAATTGCCTATATCTATTTATGTTATGGAATTCATTCGCTTTTTAATGTGGTTACCTCAGTGGAAGGTAACCCTCATGCTGTCCTGATACGTGCTGTTGATCCGCTGGAAGGGGTGGAGTGGATGGAGAAACGCAACCATAATAAGCGACTGATTAAAACTTCAGGGATAGGACCAGGGAATGTATCCAAACTGCTGGGTATTCATTTCAGCTTTTCCGGTTTGCCCCTGATTAAAAGGGAAACTTCTTCCGGAGAGCAGCCCTGCATCTGGATTGAGGATAGGGGATTCAAGGTGGAAGAAAAGCTCATAATTACCGGCCCGAGGGTTGGGGTGGATTATGCAGGGGAAGATGCCTTGCTTCCTTACCGCTTCCGTTTTTCTTCACCGATAAAGCTATAGGCCAGTAGAAATGGGCCTGGCATAAAACAAATAAGCCCCGGGAACTCCGAGGCTTATTTGGAATAACCAAAAGCAATTTATTTAACGGCTTTTGAAAGGTCAGCACCAGCTTTGAATTTAACAACTTTCTTGGCACCAATCTTGATTTCTTTACCTGTCTGTGGATTGCGGCCTTTACGGGCAGCACGTTTAGCTACTGAGAAGGAACCAAATCCTACAAGAGCAACCCTGTCACCTTTTTTAAGAGCCTTGTGAGTAGCAGCAAGGAAAGCATCCAATGCCCTTTTTGCATCAGCTTTGGTCATACCGGCTTCGCCAGCCATTGCTTCAATTAATTCTGCCTTGTTCATTTTTGTAGAGGTTTTAATTAATAATGGTTAACTAATGTAACACAAATATAGTCTATTAATAGCGATAATCAAGGGTTTTAGTAAAGAAACCCTTGAAAATGTTAATAAACTAGGCGCTTTGTTGAAAACTTTGCTTGCTAATTGTAGCTTTCAGGGGATTTACCTTGAGAAAACATTACATCATACACCAATTTCCATCTACCTTGAAACCACGTAAAAACTCAGATATTTGGAGTCTTTTCTTTCCTTCCAACTGTATTTCATGGATAAATAGAGCTGCATCACGGGTTTTTATCTTCAAAAAGGAACTGGAATCGGTTTCAATCTGCCCAACATCTTTGTCACTATTATCTGCTGTAATGGAAGTTTTATAGACTTTGACATTGTATTTTTCTCCCTTTGGAGAAACCAGGCTTGAATACGCAACAGGGTAGGGGGAAAGACCTCTTACAAGGTTATGGATCACTACCGCCGGCTGATCCCAGTGGATTTGTCCATGTTCCTTAAATATCTTTGGAGCGGTTTTTAATATTTCTCCTTCTTTTAAAAATTCATCCTGCTTTTTAAGATGATAATTGCCGGATGAGATAGCCTTCAATGTTTCAATGATAAGGCCGCTTCCTGATGCAGCGAGTTTATCGTGGAGTGTTCCTGCATCATCATCATCAAGTATTGACAAAGGCTTCCTGAACAAGATCTGACCGGTATCAATTTCATAGGTGAGCATAAAAGTAGTGAGACCGGTTTCTTTCTCCCCGTTGATAAGTACCCAGTTGATAGGTGCTGCTCCCCTGTATTGGGGAAGAAGGGACGCATGAAGATTGAAAGTGCCAAATTCAGGCATTGTCCAGACAATTTCGGGCAGCATCCTGAAGGCAACCACTACTTGCAGGTTGGCATCCAGTTCTTTCAACTCCTTCAGGAAATCAGGGTCCTTCAGATTAAGGGGTTGTAATACCTTAAGGTGATGTTCCAATGCAAATTCCTTCACCGGGGAATGCCTGAGATTCCGTCCCCTTCCGGCGGGTTTATCAGGGGCTGTGATTACTGCAACCACCTGGTAGCCGTTTTCAAGCATGGATTTTAGAGGTAGAACCGCAAATTCCGGCGTCCCCATATAAACAATCCTAAGCTGTTTACTCATCTTCTGTGACCCTGAAATAAAAAATACCTGATGGGATCAGGTATTTATAGTAATTATAGGAAGAGAACTTATTTTACAATTAATCCCTTTGCACGTTCAATATACTTGTCGATATCACGGGATTCCATGCTTTTAGGATGCTCTTTCTTAATTTTTTCATACAACTCAACTGCTTTGTCAAATTTACCCAGATCTTCATAGGTCCAGGCAGCACGCATTAAATATAGAGGAGTGGTAAGATCATTCTTTTTCTGGTTAGCAGCTTTCAGGTAATAGTCCAAAGCCTGTTCTTTCTGACCGAGTTCCATGTATGCGTCTGCAATACCACCGGTAGCCATTGGTCCAACCAACTCATCTTTACCTTTGAATTTTTTCAGATAGTCGATAGCTTCGGCATATTTTCCCTGTTTCAGGTAGATGATTCCGGCATAATACTTTGAAAGATTGGATGCTTTGGTCATACTGTAATCATCAATGATTGACAGGAAGCCGACATTGATACCATCTCCGTTAAGGGCTTTGCCTAAAGAATCCTGCTCGAAATACTTTTGAGCCATAAACATCTGGGCCTGTGCTTCTTTTTCACGAGGCTGAATAAATAGCTTCTGGAAGGCAAAAATGCCCAAACCTATCACTATTATTGCACCAATAATAATAATCAGCGTTTTCTGATGTTTCTCAATGAACTGCTCTGATTTACTTAAAGCTTCTTCTACTACGTGGATTTTATCTTCCGTGGAGTCAATCTTTTTAGCCATATTGCTTAATTTTGAGGCGCAAAAGTAGTTTTTTTTTCTTAATTAACACATTAACATAGCAAAAATTACTAACAACTCACTCTGTTAACAAACCTTTCTTCACCATACTTATGAAATATACCCTGAAGATGCTTACCTCAAGAAGACTATATCTCACAATTCTTATGCTTGGGATGCTGTTAATTTATCAGCCGTTAACAGCAGGTTGGGTGCTGACCGGAAGGTATATTGACCAGGAAGGAAAGGTGATTTTGCAACGCTGGTTCATACAGGATCAGAAGGTGAAATTTGAACAATATGATATTATCTATACGATTGATTTTTTGACCGGGGAAATCATACTGGTTGATCCTGATTTGCTTTTGTATTATAAGTCGACAATCACTGATTATATTTCAGATTTCCAACTCTATAAAATGAATAAGCTTTCTGTTCTGGAGAAAGAGGTACCTGTTACTGAGCAAAAAGCACTTGATTCTTACAAAGCTGCCATTGAAGCTTTTGGTTCACCAATTGCGGATTGCCGGGATTCGATCAGCATAAGGGAAGTGACTGATTCATTAAAGGTATTTGGAGCTGAAACTGATAAATACATGATTATGGTAAATGGCTTAAAGACAGAGGAAATATGGATTTCACCTTTCCTGAATGTTAACAGTGAGTTTTCATGGAAACTTTATATGTACTATTTGTCTCTGATCGAAGCATCAGAACCCAAACCAGCTTATGTATTTTCAGATGAGTATTTTGCCCTTTTAGACAAGGGATTTCCAATCAGAAGGATTATGATTAGGGATGGATACAAGACTGAAACCCAGGTTAATCAGGAAGAAAAGAAAGAGATTCCCGCCTATGAGTTTTTTACACCTGATCTATGCAAGAAAGTGAATCTGAAGCAATGGCTTGAGCGCAAACAATCAATGCGAAATGAATACGATGATTATGAATAAACAGGGAATGTCAGCTGAGGTAAAAATTCGGTTAAGAAATTATCTTTCTGAATTTGTTACTCCACATAGGTTCGAACTTTTCAATGAGGTTGTGAAAAATCGCACCCGCTACATAACGGTAGCACTCGAGAATATTTATCAGCCCCATAACGCCAGTGCTGTTCTTCGTTCATGTGATTGTTTTGGAGTTCATGATGTTCACATTATCGAAAATGAAAACACCTATGAGGTTAATCATGAAATTGCCCTCGGGTCGTCACAATGGCTTAATCTTTTGACATATCCTGATACCGGTAATTCAACCACTTCCTGCATACAAAACCTCAAATCTCAAGGGTACCGGATTATTGCCACCACTCCCCGTCCTTCAACCCCTTCAATTGAAAATTTTGATGTAGGAAAAGGGAAGTTTGCTCTCATTTTTGGAACTGAAAAAGAAGGACTCACAGATACAGCCATGGAATTAGCCGATGAGTTCATTAGGCTTCCCATGTACGGATTTACTGAAAGTTTCAATATTTCAGTCTCTGCAGCTTTATGCTTATTCCATTTTACTGCTGCTATTAGACAGAAAAATATAGACTGGATGCTGACAGAAGAGGAAATGATTGATGTACAACTGGACTGGTTGAGAACCTCTATTCATGGAAGTGAAGTGATTGAAAACAATTTTTTTAAAAAAAATAATTGAGTTTTTCATTTGAATCCGCTCATACTTTCCATATTTTTACATCTGGAATTCAATTTAAAACCAATAGATTATGGGAAAAGGAGATAAGAAATCACGCAGGGGCAAGATTCATATCGGTAGTCATGGTACCCGGAGGCCCCGGAAAACGGTACCAGTAATTCCTGTATCAACCACCGCAGAAAAACCAGTTAAAGTAGCAGATGTTAAGGTAAAGAAAGTCGAAAAAGTAATAGAAGAGAGTGCCGAAGCTGTTGCTGAAACAAAAAAAGTTACTCGGAAAACTACAAAGAAACCGAAAGAAGAAACTCCTGCTGAATAAAAGAAGGCAGCAAATTAATTTTGAAGTGAGGAGCCTAACTCCTCACTTTTGTTTTAAAGATATTTCCTCTGTGCTCAAAATTTCTGAACATGTCGTAGCTGGAAGCTGCAGGTGAAAGCAAACAGATCATCCCTTTTGCAGTAATGCTTTTTGCAATTTGAACCACATCATCATAATTTTCTGCATCATAGGTATTCATGACATGCCGGGCCGTGTTTTCCAGTTCAGTGTGCATCCGTCTTCCTGCTTCACCCACAAAAATGAGGTTTCTAATAGAGCTACCTGATAAAAAGGGATAAAGCATGGAATAATCGATTCCCCTGTCAAATCCTCCGAGTATCAGTGTGTCAACAATTTTTAATGCTTTCACGGCTTCCATAGTTGCTTCCGGTATAGTAGCAATGGAATCATTATAGAATAGGATGCCATCAATGTCTCCAACGAATTCAATCCGGTGTTCAAGCCCTTTGAATTGGCTGATGGCCAGGTCGGTTTTGATAATATCAGCACCGGCAAGTCTGCCTGCAGCTGCAGCAGCCATGATATTGGTGAAGTTGTGTTCACCTTTGAGATGATTGCCGGCATCTTTATGATGAATCACCTGACTTACTTCCCCTTGCCGCAGTATCACCTCTCCTTTACTAAAGAAAATACCATCCCCTGCCGGTTTCTCCATCGAATAGGGGAGCAGGTGCTGAGGAAATTCCATCCTGGAAATCCATTGTGATACTAAATCATTTTCAGAAGAATAGATGAAATAATCGTCTGCTTGCTGGTAAAGTGCAATATTGAATTTGGCCTGCTGATAGTCTTCAAAGGAATAATAATGATCAAGATGTTCCTGGAAGATGTTGAGAAGCAAAGCAATATGTGGTGAATGGGTAAGATATTCCAGTTGATGGGAAGATAATTCCATGACAATGATGGTTTCTTCCTGAATGCTCTGGCTTGCATCAAAAGGTGGAATACCGATATTACCAACCAGCAAAGAATGTATGTCTGCCTGCCTAAGTATGGCATCAATCAGACTGGAAGTAGTGCTTTTTCCTTTTGTTCCGGTAACTCCTATAACTTGCCTGTGGTATCGCCTTAAAAAAAGATCGGTCTGTGAAGTAATTTTATGTCTGTCAAGAGTCTCAGGCAATTCCCGCTTTGGAATCCCCGGGGCTTTGATGATAAAGTCATAGTCTGAAATATTTTCCATCATTTGCTCTCCCAGGTGAAGAGTTACAAATGAATCATTCAGGAGTCCGGAATCCTTTTTAATATCTGTTTTTTTATCAAGGATATGAATCATCTGCCCGGGCAGTGCTTCATGAAGTAGCCTGAGGGTTGATTGTCCTTCCAGACCATAGCCCATGATGGCTACCTTCTTTTCATTCATTAATCCCCGAATCAACTCCTTCATAGCAGTGCGTTTTTTAAAGCTTTAAGAAAGGGCTCCCGGAGAAAATGCTCGTCATTGAATTGGTGCAGCATCTCATCAGTATCGATGGACTGATATTGGGTGTAACTGGAAGTGTTACTGTAATAATCAATCAACAAGGGCCATTTTACCCTATAATGCTGACGGATAAATAGTTGAAGCGAAATGTTAACCTCTTCAACAGTGCCGACACATTCAAAAGGTTTTACTTCATCAATGCCTGTGAGTTCTTTGAGATACCTGATCATAGATCCCTCTTCAAAAAGGTTTTTCCCAAATATCTGTTCTAATTCATTCACCGGTATAAAGGGGCTTAAGATCGTCCATGCAAAAAGGCATTTCGGACAGGTCCCGCACCAGGTATCTGTTTTACTTCCAACATTGCAACTCTTGAATACATGATAATACTTTACATTCTGTGCAAATAACTTAGCGATCTGAAGTTCACTAAGGGTCGCAGAAAACTGAAATAATTCAAATCCTCAGAGATGAAAGAGCTTACATAGGATCGGAAATCCTGTTCAAAATCATATGATTTTGAATACTGGTGGTTTACATCCGTACCAGAAACGGTTGCCTCATTGGCACTGGATTCGTTTGAGAGTGCAATATGTTTGTAACCGGTTAGTGCGGAAATGAGTAAAGTATAAAAGGCTAGTAATGCTGAAAAGGGAGTATGCCCGTTGAGGTAGCCTTCACTGTTAAGCTTCAATAATTGGGGATCAAGGGTGCGATTGATTTCTGCAATCATATTATTTGCAAACCCGGCCTTAAAGCAAGTTTCCAGGCTTGCACCTCTTGGATTCAGGATGAATGGTCTGACTTCAAATTCCTTTTTCAGAAGTTCCAGGGTAACAACAGAATCTTTTCCCCCTCCAATGGGAACAATCACTTGTTCGTTGAGCTGAAGCCTTACAGGTTCATAAATGGGACCTGACGACTCAATCGTCATAAATTCCTGTAAGTTGGTCTGTATTGCATTGGTATAAAAGAATTCACCCAAACCCAGGTAATAGATCTTCTTCCAGAATTGGACCTGTGGCTCAGTAAGAATCCCGGTTTTGATGATTACACGTTTAGGGCAGGCTGCTTTCCAATAGCTGATCAGTTCAATCATTCCGATATGGAATAGGATATTCCTCAGATATGGCAATTCCAGGGTTTGTTGGGAAAAGGCCTTTTTGAAAAATGTTTTAACAGGAATGGTAAAGCCCGGGTGAAAATGAATGGAATCAGAAAGGTTAAAATGGTACTGGACCTTTATTACATCTCCCGTAACAGAAGTATCAAATCCTTCATAACTAAGAAAGGAGTGTTTCCTGCGAAATTCTTCAAATTTCTGTTGACCTGTTAAAGGCATATTACAAATAGATACAATGTGCGATTAATTAAAAGGGTGAACTGTTAACAATCCTCAAATGTAAACAATCGGCAGCAATTTTTTGCCAGAGCATGCGTTATTACACAAAAGAGGGAGATTGTTTATTAAGTTTCCTCTTCAAAATAAACTAGAGATCAATTGTAATATTATTCACCAAAATAACCTGGAATACAGTTTTTTATGAAAGCAGTGCTTCAACCAGCCAGCGGTCGTATCCTCGTAAGTGAACCATCACTTACTGATCGCTTTTTTGCCCGTTCTGTGGTACTGCTGGCTGAACATGATACGGAAGGCAGTTTCGGACTGATCATCAATAAGCCTTCTGAAATAAAACTCAGCCAGATTACGGATGAATTCCCCGATTTTGACCCATTTATTTACCTGGGTGGACCCGTGAAAGTTGAGAATCTATATTTTATTCATACTAAAGGTGATGAAATCGAAGGGAGCCTTAGAATACTGGATGGCTTATTTTGGGGAGGTGATGTAAAGCAAATCAAGGAGATGATCCGCACAAAAGCCATTACGGACAAGGATATTCGCTTTTTTATCGGGTATGCAGGGTGGCAGCCCCGGCAATTGGAAAAGGAACTGTCAGAAAATGCATGGCTTGTCCTTAATACCTCAGTTGAAGAGGTTTTTAAAGTAAACACTGAGCATACCTGGCGGAAAATTTTAATTTCAATGGGGGATGATTATGCTCCCTGGGTGAACTATCCGGAAGATCCTCAAATGAATTAGTAAAATTTCATAGCAAATATATCCTGCTGTTGTGTCAGAGGATTCCCTGTTATGCACCGAACATTCCAGATAATTGTGTGAAGAAATGTCCAATCAGTGATGGTTTCATGGCTAAGGTAAACGCAAAGCCATAAATAGCTCCCCAAAAATGTGCGTCATGCCCGATATTATCAATATTCTTTTTTGCCATATACCAGGAATAAGCGAGGTATAGCAATCCAAAAATAATCGCCGGGATGCCTATTGGAATGAAAAAGAGGTAGATCTTATTTAATGGGTCGAAGACTATACTTGCAAATACAACTGCCGATACAGCTCCGGAAGCTCCAACTGCATTGTATGAGTAATCATCCTTATATTTACCATAGGCAGGTGTTGTAGAGAGAACAACAGCCCCGATATACAGAAGGAGAAAGTACAAAATACTTTTTCGTGCAAATACTAAATCATAATACTCTTCCACCACATTACCAAAAGAGTAAAGAACCATCATGTTGATGAGGAGATGCATCCAGTCGGCATGCACCAGGGCATAAGATAAAAACCTGTATCCATGCTTGAAATGATTGATATCATAGGCATTAAATACCAGGCGCCGGTAAAGCTCACGATTACTGAAGGCAGCAATTGAGACCAGGCTGCTCACTGCAATAATGACAATAGTAATGATTGAACCCATTACCTGGCAGGCATTTTGGTGTAATCTATTTCTGAACCCAGCACGCTATGAGGGATCAGGTAGACGATCAGAACTATGACAGCCGCTGCTAATGGCCATAACTTGTTCTCAGGGTTTTTCTTTAGTTTCCAGGCCGCCAGAACCCATACGACTACCATTACCAGGGTTTTATTGTCTGTAAGGTCATGTCCGAATGGCCACCCTGTCCAATAAGCACCAAAAGCATATTTCTGCACAATCGGACCTAAAATCAGTCCGCCGGGAATAAGCAGAATCAGTGTCCAGATAGCCAGTTTATAGGTCTTTGCTCCGTTAATAAGGGCTTCAATGGCTGTCCTGGTGCTGAAGAGTAAACCCAGGAACATGAACAGGATATGAGGGATGAGGATATAAGCCGGAACAGGTCCTTTAAAACGCATAACAACAGGTTGCTCCTTTTTGGCAGAAAGTACTACTTGCTTTGATCCGTCATTAAGAAGGATCCTGTACTCCATTTTGCCGGCAGCAGGCTGTTTAGGCATCATAAATGAAAGTTTATCACCTGATCTCACCATTGGCATGCTGCTAAGGGTGTCGTGGCTTTTAAATCTTTTATACTCTATAACACCCTGAATCTGCTGGTCAGGAACCTCAATGCTGATCTCAGCATCTTCATCATTCTCAGCAGTTCTGATCAATTTATATTTATACTCTTTGCCACTAAGGTTCACTTTTCCTGTAATTGGATATGTGGGCCCCGTTATTTTCTGGTACATTGCTGCAGCAATTGTAAAAAAAACCGCAAAAAACCACCATAGAAATGATTTTAATCCTGTTTTCATGACATTTTCAACTAAAATTCAACTTTGTTAAGGATCATTTTTTTTCAGACAACAAGATTACAAAAATGGCTTCATATTAACAAAACTACTTATATGAAATGACCTTTTTGGATTTTTTTGATACTATAATACTTGGTTAAACGTTAAAAGAGTACACTTTTCCCGTTACTTTCTTACTAAAATTGTAATTCGATCTTGTGAATTCTCAATATATATCCAGAAACGCTCTAATGGTTTTCTTGCTTATGTTCTTCATATACAGGACAGAAGCGCAAGAGATGACTGGAATTACCGGGAGTAAATACGGGGGAATTCATTCTGCACTTATTAATCCTTCATTACCGGTCCTTTCTCCCTATTACCTGGATGTAAATATCATTACCACACACCTCTTTCTGCAGAATAATTATATCTACCTGGCAAAGGATGAATACCAGTTTAAGCGGTTTTTTCAGGCGAATCCTCAATTCCCGACCCATCCGCCAGAAGGCAAATTCTATTACGATTATTATACATCACAACTTAAAAATGGTTATATCAATGCCCGGATCATGGGCCCTTCGGCTGCTGTGATGATGGGCAGACATGCTTTCGGGTTTTATGAAAATGCCCGATCCGTTACATCAGTCAGGAACATCCCCATGAACCTGGCGAAATTCTTTTTTGAAGGCCTCACTTATCCGCCACAATACGATATCCGTTACAAGCACACTGATAATATTGCACTCTCTCAACTCACCTGGGCTGAGTTTGCTTTAAATTACTCCTATATTTTTCAGAACAGGGGCTCTGATTACTGGACTGCCGGCATCACGGTCAAAAATCTTCAGGGATATGCCGGTGTATACGCCTATACCAGTTTAATGGATTATATGGTGCCGGATCATGATACACTTATTGTTTACCATGCAACAGGTGAAGGTGGAATGTCGCTTCCCATGAATTACGCCAATAATAGCTATGTGTCCAGTCCGTTATTCCGGGGCAAGGGATTTGGCATTGATATGGGAATCACCTATGAGAAAAAGAACAGGAATAGCACTAATTCTTCAAATTTTAAGAAGCTTTGTGCTCAGCCCTATACACCTTATTTCTATAGGGTAGGGGTATCCATCCTTGATATTGGCCGAATCCGATTCAATGATAATGCTTTAAAGTTTAATGTTGAAGATGGGGCAACCTTTTGGCCTGGAATCAGTGATGTTGAATATACCAATATGAACGCCGTGATTGCTGATGTCAGTAATCATTTCTTTGGTAATTCTACCCAGCTTATTACGGATAATAAGTTCAGAATTGGATTACCCACCGCATTTTCAGCCCAGGCTGATGTGAATATCCTGGGTAACTGGTTTGTGAATGGCATGGCCATTCTTCCGGTCAAAGATGTCGAAGTCTGCGGTTGTAAGGCCCTCAGTACTTACAATCGGCGCCCGCTATGACAGCAGGTCAATTGGTTTTGGGATAACCACTACTGCCTATGATTATCAGCGGATTCATGTTGGTGTGAATGCCCGTATTTTTGGATTCTTCATTGGGAGTGAGAAAATTACCTCCTTTTTCAAACTCGCTGATTTTACAGGAATTGATTTTTATGGAGGGATCAAATTCAATTTGCAAAAAGGCAAATGCCGCTCATTTACAAGTTCTTCCTGCGGAAATAATGAGTATAAACTCTACCAGAAAAAGAGCGGTAATTTCTTTAAAAGATCAAGGTAATCTTTTCAGAAGAATCAACTGAATTGGATTAATCTGTCGTTCTGACATCCAGTGCATCCCTCAGGCCATTTCCTACCAACATGAAGGCCAGTACCATCAGCATGATGGCTATACCCGGCAGGATGGCCAGGTAAGCATAATCAAGAATAATATATCCATAGTTTTCCCGTATCATGGTTCCCCAGGAAGGCATGGGAGGCTGAACACCTATTCCGAGGAAACTAAGTCCCGCTTCCAGCAATATAGCTGAAGCAAAGTTGGCTGCCGAAATCACGATAACAGGGGCAAGGGCATTGGGCAAAATATGCCTGAAAATAATCCTGAAATTCTTATAGCCTAAGGCTTTTGATGCTTCTACAAACTCTTTTTCCCTGAGACTCAGAAATTGGCCTCTGACCACCCGTGCTACTTCGACCCACATGGTAAGTCCGACGGCAATAAATACCTGCCAGAACCCTTTTCCAAGTGCGAAAGTGATAGCTATTACCAGCAACAGGGTAGGAACAGCCCATATAACATTGATCAGCCAGAGGATCAGTGAGTCGATAATACCCCAAAATATCCTGCCAGGGCACCAAGGGAGATACCCAAAAGCAAAGAGATGAGCACCGAAATGAATCCTACAGAAAGACTAACCCTGGTTCCAATAATTAACTGACTGAGCACATCTCTTCCATAACGATCTGTACCAAGTAGAAAAGTCTTAAAAACCAGGTGCTCATCGATAATTTGCTGCTTCAACTCAGGGGTAGAGATCTCCAGTGAGTTTCCTGAGAAAGTAGTGAATTGTGTAGTACTATCATGATAGGAAACGACTGTCCCTTCTTTTATCGGATAAATTACATCAGGGAGGGAAAACTCCATTTTCTGTCCTCTTACAGTATCACCGGTATATTCATGGATGATGAGGGTTCTTTCGGTAAACCTATAATCTGCATAAGGAATCTCTGTATATTGATTTTTGGATCCAAATAGAATTTTGGACCAAACAGGGGTTGCATCATTCCTTTCATTTTTCCTTACTTTCAGTATAGGTATTCTGAATCCTGGCTTTCGTGTGGTTAATACCAGGTTTTGTTCATTTGACATCGGGCTATTGTCGGGTGCAACCATGTAACCACTGATTGCAAGCAGGAAGGAAAGCATGATAAAGATTAAGGAACCAGAGGCAATGCGGTTATTGCGGAAACGTCTCCAGGCCAACTGACTCAGGGATCCGGAGGAGATGTATTTCTTCTTAGTTAGCCACAAAATCGATCTCACTTTATCAGTTAAAAATATTGAAAAGGGGATGAAGGGTTAAATACCCATACCAAAGTGAATCCTGATGCTAGAATGATTTATCCCCACCAAGAATCCCACCAAGTAATCCACCACCAATTCCGCCGATCCCTTTACTTTGTTCACGGTTTCTGCCCGTAGCAGCGTGGATACGATCAGCCAGCCTAGAAAATGGAAGACTTTGCAGGTAAACTGTACCCGGACCTGTAAGTCGTGCCAGGAAAAGTCCTTCTCCACCAAAAAGTGCATTGGTGAATCCTCCTATGAATTGTATATCATAATCCACACTGGGTGCCATTGCAACAATGCAGCCTGTGTCCACCCTCAGGCTTTCATTTACAGCCAGGTCGCGCTGAATAATCGTGCCACCTGCATGCACAAATGCCAGCCCGTTACCGCTGAGTCTCTGAAGGATGAAACCTTCGCCACCGAAAAGTCCGGCGCCTATTTTCTTTGTGAAAGCAATGTCAATATCAATTCCATTAGCGGCACATAAAAAAGAGTCTTTCTGGCATATAAATGTACCTCCCAGCAACCCCATATCCAGTGGAATGATCTTTCCGGGGTATGGTGCACCAAAAGAAACATGCCTTTTGATTGGGGAAGTGTTGTAGAAAGTGGTAATGAAAAAACCATCACCAGTAAGCATCCTTTTGAAACCTTTCAATATGCCACCCCCGGTATCTGTTTGCATTTGTATGCCATCTTCCATGAACATCATGGTGCCAACTTCAGCCCTGACACCTTCGTTGGTATCCAATTCAATTTCGACGATTTGCATATCGTCGCCATAAATCTTATAGTCAATAATATCAGCCATTACGAAAGGAATTAGAATTTTCACAAAGCTAAGAAATAATTGAATGATGCGAATTTGAATGAGTGATTTGGACAATTTTATCTGATTTTTGCCTCCAGATTTTACATTGACAAAAAAATCCCTATTTTTGCAGTTCAATTACATGGTGATCGTAGCTCAGTCGGTTAGAGCGTCAGATTGTGGATCTGAAGGTCGCGGGTTCGAGCCCCGTCTTTCACCCTTAGAAAAAAGCAGTTAACATAATTTGTTGGCTGCTTTTTTTGATTGACTCCAGAGTATCGGTATATTTGACTTTACCCTGGCGGATTAGGATTACGATCAACTGACTGGTAGTTTTTTCTCCCGGTATTAATCAGTGAACCTGCCATCAATGATTATCCATTAAATCCAGTGATTTTCCATGGATTTGTTAATAACTAATTCGAGCCGTGCTTTGAATAAACAGCCTTGAAATGTCTTACTTTTGGAGCGTATGGAAGAATCAGAAAAACAGAATCAGTTTACCGGCAGAAGAGCTGGCAAACGTCCGATGACACAAAAACAGGCATTCCTTGAGCATGGCAAACTTCCTCCCCAGGCAGTTGACCTTGAAGAGGCTGTTTTGGGTGCCATGATGCTTGAAAAGGATGCTGTTACCGCTGTAATTGACATGCTTCATCCCGAAGTTTTTTATAAGGAATCGCACCAGGCGATTTATACTGCCATACATAAGTTATTTTCGAATAATCAACCCATTGATATCCTTACTGTTACCAATCAGTTAAAATCAACCGGTAACCTTGAACTGGCAGGGGGGGCGTTCTATATCACTCAACTTACGAGCAGGATTGCATCTTCAGCCAATATTGAATACCATGCAGGTATCCTGATGCAAAAGCATCTTCAGCGCGAATTGATTCGAATTTCTACAGAAACCATACGTGATTCATTCGAAGATACGACAGATGTATTTGACCAGTTGGACCGGGCAGAGCAAAACCTTTTCCAGATCAGTGAAACCAACCTGAGAAAGAAAACTCAGCTCATGCCGGACATCATTCATAAGGTTTTGCAGCAAATTGATGCAGCCCGGAAACATGACAGTAGTTTTACAGGGGTTCCCTCCGGATTCACTGAATTGGATGGTATCACCGGGGGCTGGCAGAAATCGGACCTGATTGTCATAGCCGCACGTCCCGGGATGGGTAAAACAGCTTTTGTATTGTCCATGGCCCGCAATATGGCTGTTGAATACAATAAAGGAGTAGCTATGTTCTCACTGGAAATGACCTCTGAACAGTTGGTCACCAGGCTCATTTCTTCAGAAGCTGAGTTATCGGCCAGCCAACTTCGAAAGGGGCAATTACAGAGTTACCAGTGGGAGCAATTGAATGCCAGGATCAACCGGCTGATTGATGCACCTATATTTATTGATGATACCCCGGCTTTATCCATTTTTGAACTCAGGGCTAAATGCCGGCGACTGAAAGCTCAATATGATATCCAGATGATTATCATCGATTATATTCAGTTGATGACATCCGGGCACGAAGGAAAAGGGGGCAACAGGGAACAGGAAATTTCAACCATTTCCCGTTCATTGAAAAGCCTTGCTAAAGAATTGGGCGTCCCGGTAATAGCCTTGTCGCAGTTAAACCGATCCGTAGAAACCCGCCCTAACAGCAGTAAGAAACCCCAGCTTTCAGATTTACGTGAATCAGGAGCTATTGAACAGGATGCCGACCTGGTGTTATTTATCTATCGTCCTGAGTATTATAAAATTACTGAAGATGAAAATGGTAATTCTACCGAAGGGAAAGCCATGATTATTGTCGGAAAACACCGTAACGGCGCAACAGGAGACATATGGTTACGTTTCAAGAATACTTTTGCCAGGTTTGAGGACCTGGAAAATGCCGTAATGAGTGCAGACCAAATTGCATCCCTGAGTCCGAACCAGAATTTTGACAGGGCTACCAATTCCTATATTATGCCTTCTAAAATTAATTCCATGCCGGATGAAATGGATGCACTGCCTCCGGATCCCGGATTTTAAAAAAAAACACCGGAGCTTTAGTGTTTATTCAAAACTAAAATTTTCATTCCAATAAAAACAATTCCTCCACGTTAAAGGTTATAGGTTGAAAGCTTAATCAATCTCTGCTTTAAGATTTAATTGTGTCATGAAAACGATCATATTATTCATCAGTTTTCTGCTGATGACCATTTTGGCCAATGCTGCATATGTGCTTATTCCGATGGATGAAGGTCAGAAAAACCATCTCAAAGCATACGGTATTTCATTTTGGATACTGAAACAGGATGTTGAAGTAAGCTGGCTTCTTAACTACAGGGGAGGCAGCTTCATGATGAGGTACAATAAACTCATTGAGGATGAGTGTATTATACGAGGAGTTTCTTATGAAGTTATTGCGGATGCTCAATCAACAGCCATTCTCACTGAAATTGCTGATCCGCAAGTTAATATGGATGAGGTGAAGTTAAATAAGGCGCCCCGTGTGGCCGTTTATTCTCCTAAAAATAAGCTTCCCTGGGATGATGCAGTTACCCTTGCCCTGACTTATGCAGAAATACCCTATGACCTTGTTTATGATGAAGAAGTCATCAATGGCTTATTACCGATGTATGATTGGCTCCATCTTCATCATGAAGATTTTACCGGGCAATATGGGAAATTTTGGGCAGCTTATCGCAATGCCAGCTGGTACAGGGAAGATGTAAGAGTGAATGAAGAAATGGCTACTAAATTAGGCTTCAGGAAAGTTTCTGAAATGAAATTAGAGGTTGCAAAGAAGATCAGGGAGTTTGTATCAGGAGGAGGATACTTGTTTTCAATGTGTTCGGCACCTGATAGTTATGATGTAGCATTAGCTTCTGATGGTATTGATATATGTGATGTGATGTTTGATGGAGATGGTGAAGATCCTTCTGCTCAAAGCCGTCTGAATTATGATAACTGCTTTGCATTCAAGGATTTTAAACTCGTCACAAATCCTTATGAATATGAGATTTCTTCTATCGATGTATCAGATAACAGAAAGGTAAGTCCTCAAAACGACTTCTTTACCTTATTTGATTTTTCCGCAAAGTGGGATCCTGTTCCGACCATGCTTTCTCAAAACCATCAGCAGATGATTCATGGCTTTCGTGGACAAACCACTGCCTTCAGAAAGCAGTATATTAAGTCGGATGTTATTATAATGGGGGAGAGCAAAGGATTGGATGAAGCCCGTTATATCCATGGGGAATTTGGAAAGGGTACCTGGACTTTTTATGGGGGACATGATCCAGAGGACTATGAACACAGGGTAGGAGATCCGCCAACAGACCTGAATTTGCATCCGAATTCTCCCGGATACAGGTTAATCCTGAACAATGTATTATTTCCTGCAGCAAAGAAAAAGAAACAAAAGACCTGAGAAAGGTCTTATTCAGTAAACCCGAAATCAACTTAGTTTTCCAATAGTCCTTTTTCAGGATCCATTAAATCCAATAGGTGATTTGCACCGGTATGCGTTACTGAGATCTGTGCCTGCCGGTTATTGAATTCAAAAATGATCATCTTCAGCCGGATACTGATTTTCTGAATATACTGCCTGTTCACAATTGTGAAGCGGTCAATTTTAAATAACTCTGTCCCGATCAGCATGTCCATTAATTCGGAAATTCCGTGCATGACGGTTTCTTCTTGTCCATTGGTGAGATAAAGCTTCGAATATTTTCCGTCAGAAGTGGCATATACAATGGAATCCGGACGAATAAATATTTTAGAGCTGCTGGTATTAAGACTGATTTTATTCTCTTTTCTAAGTGTTGATACAAGATTACCGACCTGGTTTAGGTATTGCCCTGAACTAAGTCGGGATTTTACAAGAGCAATTGCAGACGAAAGCTCTTCAACAGTAATCGGTTTCAGAAGGTAATCGGCTAAGCCCAACCTGATAGCCCTTCTGAAATATGCAGGCTTAGCATGCGCAGTTGTAATAATAGCCTGCAATGGGAGATTAAGTTCATTAATTCCTTCGAGAAATTCAAGCCCGGTCATATCAGGCATCTGAATATCCAGGAAGATAAGGTCGGGTTTATACCGGATTACACTTAATAACGCTTCCTTGGCATGGGGGCAAATAGCTTTTATCTCAATTTCAGGATGAAACTTTTCAAGGCGCTGTTTAAGCAGCAATCGGTCATTTTCATCGTCATCAACAATGATGGCTCTAAGGTTCATAATATTGAAATTTTTTAAATGTGCTAAAATGTGACTATATGTTGGTAATACTAATATTTCAGGGTTGTTTCAATTAATTCACTGTTTCCGGTTGTATTTTATGGATTCACCAGAAACATAAGTACGCTGATTCCGGTTTTCAGAATCAGGGCAAATCCATTCATGATAGAGAAGAAAAAAGAGGCCTACCACCTTGGATATAAAATTTTTTTGCTAATGCAAATATACTGAAAATCTCTGGTGGAGTACTACAAAGAACGAGTTTAAAAAAGACTTCGTATTCATCCCTGATCACGAAGAGAGAAAGTGGATCTAGTGGCAGGCCTTTTCTGTTGATTTTTTTATTAAAACAAAGATATTGAATTAAAGCATTTTTGATTCCCCGTTCTTTCTGAAAAGAATGAAATTAGGTCTGGGGGAATTGGATGAGCATTTAATAGAATGAAACTTTTTATTTCTTTATAAATTCTATCCAAAACTGATTTTAAAATAGCTGTCAGCATTGCATTTCAAAACGTTTTCCCTGTAAAGTCCGGACTTGATAGCTTGTGTGATGAGGGCACAATTTGATGTAACGTTTGACAGACAAATGCTGATAGGGCAGGAGCGGGTAAGCAGCAAAAATCATGCAGTAAAGGATGAGATTTGCTGCCGGATTTTTGGAATTGGGCTCAAAAATGACTAACTTTAAGGAGGTATTGAAGTACAAGGATTCTCTCTTTCGCTTATTGGTAAATGAGTATCCAGGAAAGGAGTTCATATGAAAGTATTAATTTTAATCATCTGTCTGTTAATCATAGATCCAATTATTTCGTTTTGTCAAAGTTCTTTCAGTTCTTCTAAGGAAGTAAGGACACCGGATGGGGATAAAAAAGCCCTGGACGGCATTCTGTCATCAGCCAGGCCAACATTGGTTGTTTTCTGGAATTCTATGCATAAAGATTGTGAACGTCAGCTGGAAGCTTTGATTGAAGCCAACCAGGATTTTTTTTCTGAGGATAGTATTAAAATTATGGCCATTTATGTTGCCAATACAGGAAATTGGGCTGAGATTAGTCCATATAGTAAAGGGAAAGATTGGGAAATCGAACTGTATATTGATGTAAATGCTGAATTGGCGAGATCCTTATGCATTCCGGATTTCCCTTTCACAATCCTTTTTGACAGGGATCAGAGAGAAATCTGTACTTACCTCGGATATTGTTCAGGATTGGATGTACTGCTTTGCCAAAAGTTATTGGATGAGAAGCGATCAGGTGATTTGAATGCCTTGCACAAAGCCTCAAAATAGTTCGAAATTTAATTGATACGGATTAAAGTGAAACATTCTAAACTTTTTTGAATATCAGTCTTCTTATGTAAAAAATTCAAAATCAATTTAATAGGCACATATCCCTCGTTATTGGATTTCATCTCAAACCCTTCAATTAGAAATTGAATATAGAATTTGTAACTTATTATAAGGTTGCGCTTTACATTATCAGGGATTGATATTACCTGATAATTTTATCAACTTGGATGAAGATAAAAATTATTTTTTTAAAGTCGGGAATGATAGTAAAATGCAACAATATATTTGTACATTTGCTAATCTAGCCAGTAATAACCATCTGGGAAGTATAACAGTAAAAATCAACATTTATGGAAGAAAAGAATGCTAAGTATGGTTTAGGGATGAGTGTGATCGGTTCGATCTTTTTCATCTTTGGTTTTGCTACTACCTTTATCATCACCTTAAGTGGAAAGGTAAAAGATATATTTGAGCTTACTGAATTCAAAGCCCAGCTTTTAAGTTTTGCCTTTTTTATCACCTATTTTTTCATTTCAATTCCAATTGGATTATACATTAAGAAGATAGGTTATAAAAACGCACTCATTATTGGTCTTTTACTCATGGCAGCTGGTAGCTTCCTTTTTTATCCGGCTGCGATTTCAGCTGGCAAAGAGATTGGTTATCCATTATTTCTTGCTGCTACCTTTGTGCTTGCTACCGGGGTTGTATTTCTTCAGACAGCAGCAAATCCTTATGTAGCAGCTCTTGGGCCTGAATCATCAGCAGGTGGCCGGTTAAATCTTACACAAGCTCTCAATTCCATTGCAACTATGATTGCACCCTGGATTATAGCTGTTTTCATTTTCAAGGGTACCAGTGAAATGCTGGATGCAGTTGCTAAGGCACAGACTGTACAAATGCCTTTTGTCATCATGGGTGTTATTGTTGTGTTAGTTGCACTGGCCATTTTTATGATCAAACTTCCTGAAGTAGGCGGTGGCTCATCTCAGAAAAGAAAAAGTGTCTGGGGACGTCCCCATGTGCTGCTGGGAGCCCTTGGAATCTTCTTTTACGTAGGTGCAGAAGTAGGTACAGGTGGTCTTATCATGAATTACCTTAAATCAACTTTGGGTATGGATCCGGAAGATGCCGGAAAATATGTGGCTATTTACTGGGGTGGGGCAATGGTTGGACGATTCTTCGGTTCTATCATGCTTTCAAGAATTGCTGATGCAGGTAAAAAATACCTTTATGTTGCCCTTGTTCTTGTACTGGCAGTTGTTTCCGGTTCATTCGTCACCGATTGGAACTGGAATATTGGTTTGATTTTCATGCTAATAGCAGTAGGTAATTTCCTTTTCATGCAATTGGGTGGTGGTTACGAAAACAGGACCTTGGGCGTATTTGCACTTACTGCTGCAGCACTTGCACTGGTTACAGCCTTTACAACAGGCCAGGTGGCACTTTGGGCAGTAGTATCCATCGGTATGTTTAACTCTATTATGTTCCCGAATATATTTACCCTGGCAGTTAAAAACCTTGACCAGGGCGAATTAAGTACAGCCTCAGGCATCATTAATACCCTTATTTGCGGAGGAGCTATTATCCCCCTCATTATGGGTAAAATTGCCGATGTTTCAGGATATTCATGGGCTTTTATTGTTCCCGCATTTTGTTACCTGTACATCTTTTATTTCGCTGTAAACGGAAGCAAAATAAGATAAGTCCATCAGGTTTACCTGGTTGATTTGATACATAATAATCTGTAATTCAAGCTTTTTTATGAAACAAGTAGCATTAGGAATTGATATTGGTGGCACCAATACTGCCATTGGAGTGGTTGACAGAGAAGGAAACCTGCTTTATGAAAAAACGCCTCAGTTACCTACCCCCCAAAAGAAAGATAATCCCCAGGGCAGTGAATTGAAGTCAGAAGAACTCATGACCAGTTTCATTATTTCACTTACGAAGGAGATTAAGGAAGCGATAGATACCGTCATGCAGATCAACCCTGAAATAGAAGTTGTGGGTATAGGAATTGGAGCCCCTAATGCCAATTACTACAGTGGGACTATTGAACATGCACCCAATCTTCCTTTCGTTGGGGTCATTAATTTTGCCCAACGCATTCAAAATGAGTTTCCAAACCTCAGGTATGTAAAACTTACCAATGATGCCAATGCTGCAGCCCTTGGTGAACTGGTATACGGGGGTGGTAAAGGGATGAAGAACTTTGCCATGATTACCCTGGGTACTGGCTTAGGTTCCGGCCTCATCGTTAATGGTGACCTTGTTTATGGAGCCGATGGTTTTGCCGGAGAAGTGGGACATACCACAGTGGTTCCCGGAGGCAGGGTATGCGGATGCGGAGGCCTTGGGCATCTTGAAGCATATTGTTCAGCAACAGGAATGAAACGAACCGTTTATGAATTGCTGGCTAAGTATAACAATACGGAGAGTGAACTAGCCTCGATACCTTATAATGACATGACTGCCAAATTGGTATTTGATGCCGCCGAGAAAGGTGATTCTATTGCCAGGGAAGTCTTTGAAGTAACCGGTGAATTATTGGGTCGTGGATTGGCTGATACCGTTCATTATCTCAGTCCGGAAGCCATCTTTCTTTTTGGTGGCCCTATAGCTGCCGGAGAATATATCTTCCGTCCCACCCGGGAAAGTATGGAGAAACACCTCCTGCCAATATTCAGAAATAAAGTAAAAATTCTACCTTCAGAACTAAAGGAAGGGACAGCTGCCATAATCGGTGCCAGTGCCCTGGTGTGGAAAGAACTGGAAAAGAGTAAGTAGCTTCAAATCTTATGAACGATCATTTTTCGCTCAGCACAGTAGATTACCTGGTTATGGTAATCTACTTTGTTTTTGTATTGGGCATTGGTTGGGCCCTCAAGAAATATATGAAATCAAGCAGCCAGTTCCTGGAAGGGGGTAAATCTATTCCTTCCTGGATTACTGGTCTTGCATTTATTTCAGCCAACCTGGGAGCGCTGGAGGTCTTTGGAATGGGTGCTTCAGGAGCCAAATATGGCTTGATGACGGCACATTTCTACCTGATTGGTGCAATCCCTGCCATGATATTTTTGGCGCTGTTTATGATGCCATTTTACTACGGATCAAAAGCCAGGTCCGTTCCTGAATACCTTAAACTCAGATTTGATGAAAAAACCAGGGGCTTCAATGCATTCTCCTTTGCTATCATGACGATTTTTGCCTCAGGAATCTCTATGTATGCTCTTGCCCGACTGATGGAAGTGATGCTTAACTGGAATTTTCATTACAGCATCCTGGCTTCCGCTGTTATTGTTTTAGTGTATACCTACCTGGGTGGATTGAAATCTGCTATCTATAATGAAGTACTCCAGTTCTTTCTCATCGTAATTGGTTTTCTGCCGCTTGTCATTCTTGGCCTTCAGGATGTAGGAGGATGGGATGGCCTTACCCTTAAACTGGACCAGGTAGCCATTGATAAGGGATTTGAAGCAGGAGCCTGGACAAGTACATGGCATTATCTGGGATCAGCACAATCCAACCCTATGGGAGTGGATTGGATGGGGATGTTCATGGGCCTGGGTTTTGTACTGGCCTTTGGTTACTGGTGTACCAACTTCCTTGTTGTTCAACGTGCGATGGCAGCTAATTCAATGTCCGGTGCCAGGAGGACACCATTGATTGGTGCTTTGCCCAAGATGTTCCTGCCTATTTTGGTCATTGTACCGGGTATGATAGCCATTGCGATTCTTAACAGGCCTGAAAACGGTCTTCAACTTATTGGCAATCAAGGGGAAACTGATTTTAATATGATCATTCCATCAATGCTGGTGCATTATTACCCTTCAGGCTTATTAGGTCTTGGAATTACTGCACTGATGGCATCTTTCATGAGTGGAATGGCTGGCAATGTAACAGCATTTAATACAGTTTTTACTTATGATATTTACCAGTCATATATTAGCAAAGGCAGATCAGATGATCATTATCTGAAGGTCGGACAGTTTGCAACCATTTTCGGAGTTGCAGTAAGCATCGGCGCAGCTTATATCGCGGCAAACTTCAATAACATCATGGACTTCCTTCAGCTGGTGTTTGCTTTTGTGAATGCCCCTCTTTTTGCTACCTTCATGTTAGGGATGTTCTGGAAAAGAACCACCGGCCATGCCGCTTTTGCAGGCCTGATTGCCGGAACTATAGCAGCAGCTTTGCATTATAGCTTAACCATGGCAGAAGGAAAGGGTGGTTGGCTGGCAGATCTTCATCAATATCCCAGCGGGATGGCTCAGGGTTTCTGGACTGCTATCTATGCATGGTCAGCTTGTTTTATTCTAACTGTAGTGCTATCATTGCTGACTGTACAGACTAAAAAGGATGAGGATCTGAAAGGTCTTGTTTACTCACTTACACCAAAAACCTATGATGAACCAGGTATTCCGTGGTATGAAAAACCCGTGATATTAGCTGTGATCATTGGGGTCATCAGTATAGTTCTGACAATAATTTTCTGGTAATAATTTGAATTATGGATGTTGATATCAGAATACCAATAGGGTTATTATTTGTAGTTCTGGGTTTGTTGCTGACGATTTTTGGCCTGGCTACAATAAATGATACTGAACTCTATGTCAGGTCGTTGGGTAGAAATGTCAACCTATGGACAGGATTGCTGATGCTCCTGTTTGGAGGCATAATGCTGGTTTTTGTTTTTAGAAAACGAAAACAGTCTTAAGGAGTTACCACAAGCTTTTTAGTGAATATTCCTGTAGTGGTCTGGATACTGAAATAATACACCCCTGCTGCTAAAGAGGAGATATCTATACTTTCGGATTCATTTGATGATTGCCTGCTAGGTGATTCGTTTATAATTATGTTACCCTGTATATCAGAGATATACCATAGATATCCTGTTTTCACATATTCCGGATTCAATTTAACATTTAAGATTTCATGTGCAGGGTTAGGCCAGATTTCAACAATAGAGTTTTTGTTTTCCGGAGTTAATTCTCCCTTGCCCATTACACCGGTCATGATTGGAAATACATATAATTCTACATTAAACTGATGGCCATATGCCACGGCAAAATTGTACCATGAACCTGAGGCTCGCATCTCCCAACCATTGCTTGTTGAAGACTCTCCGGCTTTTGAGGAGTAAAGAACTACAGTGTCTCCCGGATCAGTCGGAATGATGAAACCAATATAAAACGGACCCGGATTGGATACCAGCGAGTCAAAAGTGATATCCGTGTAGCTGCTATCAGAAACATGCTGGATAATATCAGGAATGGATACTTGCTGTTCATAGATTAATGCTGCAGGTAAACCTGACTGGCTGGAGGATTCCCATATCCCAACTTTGAAATGCCCATTCCCTGTTGCACGGGCAAATTTCATCCTGACCCCCATGATTCCTGCATAATGCGGATGATCACTAAAAAACTGGACTTTTGCCTTATCCAGGAAGGCATTGTTCCCACACATATATCCTCTGAATTCCCCAAGATCTGTGGAGAAAGTATAAACAGAAGGTGTGCTGTTCATTGGATAGCCAAGGGTATCGTTGGTTTCATCAAGACCGGATTTATAGAAATCATGAACAGCTGGATCAGCAATGAAAGTGTTTTGTCCACTGATATCAGGACTTGCCATGAGTAAACTCAGGAAAATGAAGATGGTTAAAAATCGCATAGTACCATTGATTAATTATTGATTGAAATAGAATAATATGCATAAAATTACAATATTTGTAAGAAGGTCCATACTTAATTGGTGATTTTTGATTTTGTTGGATATAAATAAGTGATGGATCAGAGCAATAAGCTTCTAATTAAGTAATGTCGGGTCTTTCCTGATTGAATGCATCTGAAGGTAAAATAATACCGATACAACTATGAGTGCCAGCCTTAAAAAATTGATATCCATTGCAGGTTTCCTGATATTTATTTATCCCCTTTCCGCACAGGATTCCTTAACCATCCATTCAAGTCTGCTCCCTTCAAAAGGAATGCAGATACAATCTAAACTGGTTAATGAAGAAACAAATACATTCCCAATGTTTCATCTCATGATGGATGGGAAAAATATATCATCAGATTCCCTGGTGGGAAAAAGCAAGTTTGAAGATAAGTTAGAAGTGGAAGTGAAAAGAAAGTCAATTTATGAAGGCTTTACAGAATTGATCCTTCGTTTTCACAATACGACAGAGCTGGACATTGACATTGAAAACGTAGTCCCATTTGGCAATGATACCACACATGCTTTTATTACCGCCGAAGGGAGTAAGGAATGGCCACAATACCTATGCAGGTCAAAGCTCTACCGACCAGGTTATGAGCCTGTTGGAGTTCTTTTGCCTGACAATGCCTGGCACCTGGGATGGGCCAGCATCGTTCTTGGGAATGATCTGTCTTTAAGTGCGTTGGCCAGGAGAATGACCAGGGAAAATGCCGAGGTTGACCGGTGGCGTACCATAATTCATCCCGGGGGGTGGATAGAATATGCTTTTTACTTTATAGAGCATAAGGGAGGATGGAAAGAGGGATTGGAGAAAGTGTTTCGTGAACACTTTTTATTTGATCTTGAATCTTTTGATAATCAAATGTTTAAGAGAGATGATCTGAAGTGGATCAGGAATCAGTACCTGATGCTGTTGCAGTTTGCATGGGATGATACATGGTATGATGTTTCAAAACAGAAAATCACTTTTGATGATCATTTTTTCAAGTATGATTCACTCACCGGTGGATGGGATATTTTTACCCTCTGGCCGACCTGGCCCCGACTGGGATTAGATGAACGGAATCAGTTCGATATGTACAGAGATTTGCCTGGAGGAATAGGGGAGGTGAAACGGCAATCGGAACTATTGCATCAACTTGGGAAGAAGTATTTTATCTCCTATAACCCCTGGGATGAAAGCACCCGAAAAGTTGAACATATGGAAGGACTGGCGCAACTTCTTCAACTTACGGATGCTGATGGAGTAGTATTAGATACAAGAGGAGAATCAAGTAAAGAGTTGCAAACGATGGCTGATTCAGTCAGATCCGGCATCATTATGTATAGTGAAGGCATGGCTATTCCGAAGCATATGCCCGGTATTGTTTCAGGCAGGGTTCATAATGCGTTGTTTATGCCCCCTGTTTTGAATCTGAACAAGTACATAAAACCCGATTTTGCCATCTTCAGGGTAATAGACCTGGCAGAAGATGCTATTCACAGGGAGATTGCAGTGGCTTTTTTTAACGGTTATGGCATTGAAATCAATATGATGCGCCCCGGAAGGCCTGATTGGATAGAGGACGAATTCAGGTTTATGGGGAAGACCACCCGAATTTTAAGAGAGAATACCACTGCTTTTAATGATCCCGATTGGAGACCTTTCATTGAAACTGTCCATGACCAGGTGTGGGTGAATGGCTGGTGTGACAAGAATAAAGATATCTATACCCTGTTCAGCCTGATTCCTGAGGGATATAACGGTAAACTTTTCCAGGTTTCAAACAGCCTTGAAAAGCACTATGTGGATCTAGTCCGTCATGAAGAATGCCGATTAATCCTTGAAAGTGATGAAAATTATGTTATGGCTGAGTTAGATGCATTCAATGAATCATGGCTGGGGACAAGGAAGGAAGGAAGTATTGGTTGTATAGCAGGATTTCCAAAGAGGATCAAAGCAGAGCTCAAAGAAAATCAATTGTCCATTAAAGCTATCGAGGGTGATGAGATTAAAGTATGGTACGGGAATCCTTCTTATGATTCTAAAGCCATCATTTTGCCAGGTGGAGAGCATAATCTGCAAATCAATCCCTTTGTTAATCAGAAAGATGAAAAGATAGTCTTTCAATTATTCCACAATGGGGAGATTTTGGATGAAGTAATTGTGCGAAGGATTGCAGCGCAGCCATTATTGGTATCACATACAGAAAGAACAGCTTATTCAGAAATGCATAGAAAAGATATGTGTTTCATTCCTCCGGGTGATTATCACTGGAAAGCTTTTAGGGATTCAGCCCTTTCAGAATCATTTATTCCATTTCCAGCCTATTTTCAGGACAACCATTTACAAGTTCAGGGTTATTATATGGACAAATACCCGGTAACGAATAAGCAATATGAAGTATTTATTCAATCAAGCGGGTATTTGCCAATTGATACAACTAATTATTTGAAGCACTGGATTAAAGGAAAGATTCCGGAAGGGATTGAGGATCATCCTGCTGTAAATGTCTCACTGCAGGATGCCAGGGCTTATGCTTCCTGGGCCGGAAAACGCTTACCTACTGAATGGGAATGGCAGTATGCGGCCCAGGGGAATGAAAACCAACGTTATCCATGGGGGAATTGGATGGATTCAACAATGTGCAATTACAAATTGGGTAAAACAACTTCTGTCGATATGTATCCTTCTTCAAAATCACCTTTTGGAGTAATGGATTTGGTAGGAAATGTCTGGCAAATAACCGCTGATCAATATTATAATGGGTCATATTACTTCAGCATATTGAAAGGAGGAAGTTTTTATTCTCCGGAATCCAGTATTTGGTATGTAAAAGGAGGTCCGGTACCGGTATCACATCCTGAAATGCTGATACATGTTTCACCTGCCTTGGATCGCTGTTCTACCATAGGATTCAGGTGTGTAATGGATGCCGGAAAAACTAAATGAAACAGTGCTTTCCCTTCCTTCAAAAAATACTTCATTTTAATGTGAATAATTCTATGCAATTTCGGATTACAAATACACGTTACTTTGGATAAATACCTAAACAGAATTGTTGTTTACTAGTAAAACTTGCATACTTTTGAATAATTATTAAAAACACTGCTAGTATTGCAGACTAACTAAAAAATACTACCCTAAACGAAATACGCCTGATGAAAAACAAAATACTGTTGGTTATGCTCCTTACTATTGTGGCAGTAGGGGTGCAAGCCAGATTTATGCGTTTATCGGCTCAGCCCTCTGTGGACTTTACTTCAGATGGTGTTTGTGTCAATAGTCCAACGTTCTTTACAGTGGATACTGCTGTTACCAATGTTAACACCATTGCCATCTGGAATTGGGATTTTGGAGACGGCACATTTTCAAATATACAGGATCCGACCAATACCTATGCAGGAATCGGAACCTATACAGTCATACTAACTGTTACTGACACTGCCGGGGTTGTTGGTTCTGCCACACATTTTGTTACCATTCAGCCACTTCCGATAGCAAATTTTGCTTACAATACACCCAACTGCCAGAATGAACCTATTCAGTTCCAGGATCTTTCAAGTACATTATTCGGTTATATCACAACATGGATATGGAATTTTGGTGATGGTTCTCCCATTGATACAGTACTTTTTCCTGATGACCCTAACCTTACCCATCTCTTCCCCACTTTTGGAACCTTTAATGTAAGTTTAACCGTCATTAATTCAGATAGTTGTACTAATTCTGTTTCACTGCCGGTAGTTGTTACTCCGGGGCCAATTGCCAATTTTCAGTTTACGGGAAGTTGTGAGGACCAGGTAGTTCAGTTCACAGATGCATCCTTTGCAAATGGTGCAGGTAATATTGTTGCATGGGACTGGGATTTTGGTGATCCAACAAGTGGAGTTAATAATCTTTCAAACCTTACTGATCCAATACATACGTTTGCAGATCCCGGCACTTATACAGTCCGGCTCATTGTAACGAATTTCAATAACTGCAGGGACACGATGATCAAGCAGGTTCCGGTGTACCCGCATCCACCTGTTGATTTCATTTATTCAACGGCCTGCCTGAATGAATTGGTTTATTTCGATCCTGATACCGTTGTAACCAATATTAACGCAATTGGCAGCTGGTCGTGGAATTTCGGCGATGGAGGTTTTTCAAATGCAAGAAATACTGCTCATGCCTATATTGCACCCGGTACTTATACTGTAATTCTTACCGTTACTGATACCGCAGGTTGCCAGAATGTAGTTTCCCATGATGTTACTATTAATCCTTTACCTGTAGCTCATTTTGATGCCGGTATTAATAATTGTGCCGGCGCGTCAGTTACTTTTAATGAACTCACCTCCACAATTGTAGGCTATGTTGTTAAATGGGAATGGGATTTTGGAGATGGAAATACCCAAACCGTGTTTCATCCGAATAATCCCAATGTTACTCATACCTATGCAACCCCGGGAAATTACAATGTAACCTTAACCATTCAGGCATCTGACAGTTGTACTGATTTCGAATCCCAGATCATTACAATTCATCCTAATCCCGTTGCAAATTTTGATTATACGTCTGCTTGTGATGGTGAGCCTGTTGATTTTACAGATTTGTCGCAGAATAATGGGGGAGGATCCCTCGTTTTATGGAATTGGAATTTTGGTGATCCGGCTTCCGGTGTTTCCAATTTTTCTACTTTACAAGGACCTTCGCACCAGTTTACTACTACCGGGACTTTTACCGTTCAGTTAATTGTGGCTACCAGCAATGGCTGTTCAGATACGATTACCCGCCAGGTGATTGTGAAAGGAAAGCCGGCAATTGATTTTACAACTCAGAATAATTGCCAGAATAATGCAGTATTATTTGAACCCAATCCTTTGGTAATGAGTACAGGTGCCATTGCAACCTGGAGTTGGGTTTTTGGTGACGGGGGATCTTCTGTAATACAATCACCTACCCATGTCTATACCACATCCGGAACATTCTTTGTAACCCTTACAGTTGTTGATACTGCCGGATGTACAAATACTATTACAAAACCTGTGGCAATCGTTCCACAGCCAGTTTCAAACTTTAATTACAGTCAGCCTGCTTGTAAGGATGCATCCGTGCAATTCACCAGCCAGGCTTTTGCCCCGGTCGGATATATTGTTAAATGGACCTGGGACTTTGGAGATGGAAATACACAGGTTGTGAATTTTCCTGCCACTCCAAATGTCTCTCACACCTTTGCAAATTATGGCACTTTCAATGTGATTTTAACAGTTAAAACGAATGATAGTTGTACTCATTTCATTTCGAAACCTGTTACGATCGCTCCCAATCCCCAGGCTAATTTTTCTTTCCTTACCACCTGTATGAATTCGCCGGTGCAATTCAGTGACCTTTCACAGAGTGGTAGCGGTGGTTTATCTGACTGGTCCTGGAACTTTGGAGATCCACCTTCCGGATCCAGTAATTTATCTACACTTCAGAATCCGTCTCATTCCTTCTCAGCACCTTTAACTTATAATGTCACGCTGATAGTAACAAATAGCGGCGGGTGTAAGGATACCGTTACTAAACCTGTTATCGTCCATGCATTGCCTACCGTTGATTTCAGTTCAACACCCGGTTGTGTAAACGATTCAACCCAGTTTATAAGCTCAACATTTATCAATGCAGCAGCTGTTGTAAGCCTGCTCTGGGATTTCGGTGATGGTTTCACTTCCACTGAAGATGATCCGTATCACATTTATGCCAATTCAGGAGCCTTCATAGTGACGCTAACTGTAACTGATACTGCTGATTGTGTCAATTCAATCAGTCATGTTGTTTCTATTACGCCACCGCCTGATGCTTTCTTCCAGGCTTCGGCACCCACCTGTGCCAATAATCCTGTATTTTTTGAAGATCTTTCGAGCTTATCCAGCGGACAATTTACTTCCTGGTTCTGGGATTTTGGAGATGGGAATGATACCCTGATCAATGCCCCCGGGAATCCTGATATTTCTCATATCTACATCACTGCCGGAAACTATAACGTAACTCTGAAAGTTACCACATCACAAGGTTGTGAGGATGAGTTCCCATTTTCGATTACTATTTCAACCAGTCCATTATCGGATTTCGAATTTGAGAATACCTGTGCCAATTCGCCTGTAAATTTCTCGAGTCTTGCCACACCAAACGGTGGGACTTCCATTATAGGTCATCTCTGGGATTTCGGGGATCCTACTTCAGGAGCGAACAATTTCTCAAATCTTCAGAATCCATCCCACATCTATGCTAATCCCGGGAATTATACAGTGCTGCTTGAAGTGACCAATGCTGATGGTTGTCCTGATACGATATCCCATGTTATAACAATCCTGCCAAAGCCACCGGTTGATTTCTCCTGGCTTAATACCTGTCTCGGAACCACTACCGAATTCACTGTTAATACATCTGTTACAAATATTGCAGCAGTTCAGGATTTTGACTGGGATTTTGGGGATGGAACCACTCATTCAACACAACAGGATCCTACTCACAATTATGCTGCAGCCGGTAGTTATAATGTTGTGCTGACGATCACAGATACCGCAGGTTGTGTCAATTACAGATCGTATGCTGTTTCAATTAATCCGCAGCCTTCTGCTTTATTTTCTTTTACCAGCGGTTGTTTGAATACCCCAGTTCAGTTTACGGATGAATCCTTTACTGCCAGTGGTGAGAACATCACATCCTGGTTCTGGGATTTTGGTGTAACCACTGCATCCAACGATACAACAAGTATACAGAATCCATCCTGGACCTATGCTGCCCTTGGGGTTTATACGGTAAGTCTGATTGTTACCACCGAAAATGGTTGCCAGGATACGGTTCAGACAGCTGTGCAGGTGTTTGGATTGCCAACCGCAGGTTTCACCTATACCGCTGCACCTTGTAACAATGGAGCTGTTTATTTCCAGGACTCTTCCATCAGTCAGCAGGCTACTATCACCGGCTGGTACTGGGAATTTGAACCCGGGCAGTTTTCAACCTTGCAGAACCCGGTTCATGTCTTTTATTCAGCCGATTCATGTTATGATGTCAGGCTTATTGTGACTGATATCCGGGGGTGTGTTGATACAGTGTTGAACCAGGTTTGTGTACCTGCAGCCCTGACAGCAACTTTCTCGGTTTCTCCAACCTGTCACCTTGATACCACTTATTTCAGCCCGATTTTATTAACTCCTCCTGGAGATTCACTGGTGTTCTTTAACTGGAATTTCGGTGATCCTTCTTCAGGGATAAATAATACTTCCACACTTCGGGCACCTTCACATTATTATAGCCTGCCAGGAACATACACTGTTATCATGCAGGCAACGGACATCAATAATTGTCCGGTTACAAAAAATCAGTATGTCGTAGTGCATCCATTGCCAGTTCCACAGTTTACCAGTATTGGTGGGTTATGTGACAGTATTATTACCTTCAATGAAACCTCCAGTGGGAGTGGGAGCCCAATTTCCCGCTGGATATGGAATTATGGTGATGGCATTATTGACACAGTGAATGCTCCTTCCAATCCTGATGTTTTCCATAAGTACCCCAGTCCGGGAATGTACCAGGTAGAGCTTACTGTCATCAATAATAATAGTTGCAGCCAGTTTATCACAGATAGTGTATTGGTTAAGCCTTGTATTGAAGCCATTTTCGAACTTGTGGATACACTAATTTGTCAATACCAGATTCTTTCCTTTGCGGATAGTAGTTTATGTGGATTGCCTATTAATCAATGGTACTGGGATTTTGGTGATGGAACTACTTCAAGTTATTCAAGTTATGTGAACCCAGTTGTTCACAGCTACGATGAACCGGGTACCTATATTGTCAAAATGGTGGTTACAACTACCTTAGCCGGTAAATCCATCGGTGATTCAACCACACTTACAGTGGTTGTGAATCCCAGTCCCCTGGCAGAATTTACGATGGAGAGAAACTGTTTTGGAGTCCCTGCTGATTTTACAAATATCACCAATACCAATGGGGTCCCAATAAGCGGGTATCGATGGACTTTCGGTGATCCGTCTTCAACCACTGAAGACACTACCAGCATTAAGAACCCATCTCATGAGTTTACTGCGCCTGGTTTGTATACTATTCAATTGATATCATCCAATATACTGGGATGTGAAGATACTGTCACCAGAGATCTCCAGGTACATCCGTTGCCTGATGCGAAGTTTGAAAATTCACTTGCATGTGCCGGTGATGCAACAGAATTCATGGATCGTTCAGATAGCGCTGTGGCTCCTATTTCAGTCTGGAACTGGACTTTTAGTGGTGAGGATGGATTATTGGGTTACAGAGACGATCAAAATACCAGTTTTACCTTCATCACTCCCGGTGATTACCTTGTAAATCTCCAGGTGATTGATACGAATGGTTGTATAGATACTGTGAATAAACCTTTGGTTGTGAATCCTATTCCCACCTCTATATTTGCCTTTAACGAAAACTTCAACAACATCCAGGGGCAATTACAATTTGAAAACAGTTCCATGGACGCCATCAAGTATTATTGGGAGTTTGGCAACGGGGAGACCTCATTTGCAGAAAATCCGGTAGTATTTTACCAGGACGATGGTACTTATACCATTATGCTGGTGAGCTGGAATGAATTGAATTGTACGGACACTACAAGACTATCCTATGAGTTTATGGTGAAAGGCCTCTATATTCCAAATGCATTCTCTCCGAATAACCCCCAGGAATCAGTGCAGTTGTTTAAGCCCGTTGGTATAAACATTGAGACCTACCGCATTGAAGTATTTGATCGTTGGGGAAATATGCTTTGGTATTCTGAAAAAGTAGACGATTTTGGACGTCCAACTGAAGGATGGAATGGTAAATTCAATGGTACCATAGTTCAGGAAGGTGTTTATACATGGAAGGCATCAGCAGTATTTAAAGATGGAACCATCTGGAATGCTGAAAATGTTGGAACCGTTGAACCGTTGCCTGCTACTGTTTTTGGAACTGTGACCGTTGTAAAATAATAGTATAACTCTTAAAATAATTCGAGGGGTATTTCATATGAAGTACCCCTCGACTATTTTATGGTGAAGAGAATACCTGGTGATTTTAAAAATGAAAAATGAAAAATGCAAAATGCAAAATGAAAAATAAGAAATAAGAAATAAGAAATAAGAAATAAGCCAAAGACTCCACTTCGGGGCAAAATACGTTGGTGTCAGATGGCTCGGCAAATGGAACTGCCGGCGAGGCGGGGACAAAACGGATCATCACGCTGATTTACGCGGATCTATTTGTGCTAATTTGTCCGCCAGCCGGCGGATTTGTGGCATTTGTGTGCTGTTCTTTCCTCTCAGGGATTCAGCTCCTTAAGAATGAAAAATTAAAAATGAGCCAAAGGCTCCCCTTTGGGGCAAAATGCAAAATGCAAAATGCAAAATGCAAAATGCCGAAGGCTCCCCTTCGGGGCAAAATGCAAAATGAACCGAAGGCTCCCCTTTGGGGTAAAACCTGCCTGACCGAGGGCTCCGCTTAGGGGCATAAGTAAAATCAATATAAATCAGGTTATTGCCCGGCAAATAAGTGTCAATTTAACCTGAACATAACACTAGAAGAGCTTTTTCTTTCCTCCACCCAGTAATCCACCCAGTAATCCCCTGACCAGTTGTCGGCCGATTGAATTACCGATTTGGCGTGTTACTGTTTGGCCCAGAGTTTTGGTCAGATCACCCAGCAATCCACCTCCTTGTCTTGCTTTTTCACGTGCGAGCCTTTCTTCTTCCTTTTGTTGCCTGATGGCTTCTTTCTGTAAGCGTTCATCTTCTTTTTCCTGCAATTCTTGTGCTTCTTTATCGGCTTCTTCCTGTTGTTGCTCCATTACTTTCTTTTGCAGAATTTCGAAAGCCGATTCCCTGTCCACAATTTTCTCATACATACCTGCAACCAGTGATTGACGCATCAGCTGGCTTCTTTCATCAGGAGATAATGGTCCGATCTGAGCTTGTGGAGGCAGAATTTTAGCATGTTCAACCATTTCCGGAATGCCTTTTTCATCCAGGAATGAAACCAGTGCTTCTCCAACACCTAGTTGAGTGATGACTTCTTCCACATTAAGTGACGGATTAGCCCTGAAAGTTTCAGCAGCAGTCTTGACAGCTTTCTGATCTCTTGGGGTAAAGGCCCGCAAAGCATGCTGGATTTTATTTCCAAGCTGTCCCAGCACTGTTTCCGGGATATCGATAGGGTTCTGTGTGATGAAATAGATGCCTACGCCTTTGGATCGGATTAACCTGACAACCTGCTCAATTTTTTCCTGCAGTACTTTGGGTGCATCGTTAAACAGAAGATGAGCTTCATCGAAAAAGAATACCAGCTTGGGTTTATCAAGGTCACCCGCTTCAGGCAAGCGCTCAAATAGTTCAGAAAGCAGGTATAACAACAATGTAGAATAGAGCCGGGGAGATAACATCAATTTATCAGCAGCCAGGATATTCACCATTCCTTTTCCTTCTGAATTCGTTTGCATAAAGTCGAAGATATCGATGGCCGGTTCACCGAAAAACTCATCAGCATGTTGTTCTTCAAGAGCAATAAGTTCACGTTGAATAGCACCTATACTTGCAACAGAAATGTTACCATAGGATGTGATAAACTGATCCCTGTTATTTCCAACGAATTCGCACATTTTCTGCAGGTCTTTGAGATCGAGCAGAAGGAGTGAATGGTCATCGGCGATCCTGAAAATAATGGTCAGTACGCTTCCCTGTATATCGTTTAGATTCAGAAGGCGGCCAATCAATAGCGGGCCCATCTCTGAGATTGTAGTTCTGAGCGGATGTCCCTGGTCACCAAATACATCCCAGAAAGTGACGGGGAAAGAGCGGTGGGTATAACCTTCAATTCCAAGTTGTTGAATACGATCTGTAATCCGTTGGTTACTAACTCCTGCTTTCCCAACACCGGAGAAATCTCCCTTTATATCTGCAACAAAAACCGGTACTCCAATAGAACTGAATGCCTCAGCCATTACCTGGAGGGACACTGTTTTACCCGTCCCGGTGGCACCGGCAATCAGACCATGCCTGTTGGCCATTCTGGGGTTCAGGAATATTTCTTTACTTGATTTTGCGATTAATAGTTTGCCATCAGAAATTAACATATATGCTACTTTTTTTACATGAATCAATAATTTCTCTTTTGAATGAGATATCTCAATCGAAAATACATATTTTTCCTGAAGTGACAAACAAAAAACCTGCCTTGAATGAGGGCAGGTTTTCTTATGCTTAGAGTCTTTTAATCAGACTAGAAGTTCAGAAGTTCCATGGCAACCAGGTAAATCTTATCTTCATTGGGAAGAATGGCTTTTTCCAGGATCCTGTTAAATCCGACAGGGGTAAAAGTGGAGCCGACGCGACGCACAGGGGCATCCAGTGCTTCGAATGCTTCTTCTGCGATCATAGCGGCAATTTCACCTCCAAATCCACCGAAAACTTTATCTTCATGAACCACCAGTGCTTTGCTGGTTCTACGAACGGAAGTAAGGATTGTCTCTTTATCCAAAGGAATCAGTGATCGGATATCAACTACTTCTATTGATTTTCCTGTTTCTTTTTCGATTTTATCTGCAACAGCCATACACATATGGGTAGTATTACCATAAGTGATAATACTCATATGTTCTCCATTGCGCCGGATACGGGCTTTTCCAAAAGGGACTTCAAAATTTTCAGGGACAAAAGTTTCGGCAACCGGATCATTATAAAGTGCTTTTGGTTCAAGGAACAGGGTAGGCCCTTTTGAACGCATACTGGTCCTCAATAAACCGGCTGCATCATCAGCAAAAGAAGGATAAACGATTCTGACACCCGGTATTGAGGCTAATGCTCCTTCAATATTTTGAGAGTGATACAAACCGCCACCAATATAACCACCTGAAGCCAGGCGGATGGTAACGTTTGGCGAGAATGCACCATTTGTTCTCCAGTATTCGTGGCTTACTTCAATATACTGTTCCATGGCAGGCCAGAAATAATCAGCAAATTCTGCACCTTCAACAACAATCCTGATTTTATCATTAAACCGGCTCATGCCATCGGCAGTACCCATAATGAAATCTTCGGCAATAGGTCCATTAAAGACCCTTACGGCACCGAATTCGTGTTGCATTCCCTTGGTAACATTAAAAATACCGCCTTTTTCCTTATTGGCAACATCCTGTCCCCAGAGGTAAGTATCAGGATTCAGGCGAAATTCTTCTTTTAATGTCTCATTCAGGGCCTGGATAAGTTTAAGCCTTCTCCCTGAGGTTTCCTGGTGAAGGCCATCCTTGAACAGGGTAGGGATATATGCTTCCGGATAAACAAAATTTAGAATTGATTCCGGGGTAGGATCGGGAGCAACCAGGGCTTTACGATGAGCAGCCATGACATCTTTCTGGGCTTGTTCATCCAGTTCATTTAATTCTTGCTCTGTGAATATTTCGGATCGAACCAGTTGTATCCTGTAGCGATCAAATGGATCTGAAGCTTTTGCGCAATGACGTTCATTATCGTCGCGATAAAGTTCATGCTTATCAGAATTGGAATGGCTATGAATGCGCACGACGGAAGCATGGACAATAACAGGCTCCTGCATCTCTTCAGCATGTCGTTTAGCTTCAGTCATTGCATTCATTGATGCAAAAACATTCTTTCCGTCGGTATGGATAATCCTCAGGTTTTTAAAACCACGAAAGTTATCAGCAGCATAGGTATTGGCAGTCTGATCTTTTTTAGGAACGGAGATTCCATACCTGTTATCCTGAAAAACGAAGACAACAGGCAGTTTCTCATTAGAGGCTCCATTAATTGCCTCATAAACATATCCTTCTGAGGTTGAAGATTCGCCCTGTGAACTGATGGCCACACCTTTTGCGCCATATTTTTTAATGGCACGGGCAACACCCACAGCATGCAGGGTATGATTCCCTGTGCATGAAGAGACATTATGTATATTCCATTCCGGTTTGGCAAAGTGGTTCGACATATGTCGCCCGCCGCTGGCAACATCAGTTGCTTTGGAGATACCGTTCAGAATAATTTCTTCTGCTGAAACTCCTGCAGAAATTGCAGTGAGCATGTCCCTGTAATAGGGGAATAGATGATCGGTTTCCTTATTGAAGACCTGGCCAATTGCCAGCTGAATTCCATCATGCCCTGCATAGGGAGCATGATATGACCATCCGAGGGCTTGTTTAAGATAATTAGGCGCTCTTTCATCCAGTTTACGCCCGAGGCTCATTAAGTAATACCAGTTTTTTAGTGTTTCTTTACTGACAGTGTCTAATCTGAATTGTTTTTCTTTTTCCATTTATTTTAGTCAAAAATTTCGTTTTGTTCAAAACTTCTACTCAAACATTCATCAAAGGAATATGTTCAATTTTTTCGTCCAAAATCTTCACAATTCCCGAGGTTTTTCGCTCAATACCTGATTATATTATAATTTCCGTTTTCATATAAGCGAATGATCGTAGAGGGTTTTGCTAGGGTATAAATATTTTGTTTGAATTGCACCACATAATCCACCTGGTTTTTGATTTCCTCGGAGATATGGTTGAATACAGTAGGCGTATTTTCCCCTGAAATATTGGCAGAGGTTGAAACGATTGGTCTTCCGAATTGACTGATGAGTTCGCTGCAGAAGCTATCCTTAACTATACGAATCCCGATGGTTCCATCTTTTGCTATCACATTTGGGGCAAGGTTCCGTGCATGAGAATAGATAACAGTAACAGGGCTATCAATGCTATCCAGCAGATCATAGGTTATATCAGGGATTTTCCGGATATAAGTTGAAAGGCTATCAAATTTTTCCAGGAGCACGATCAGGCTTTTGGATTCAAATCGTCTTTTAATTTTGTATATTTTATCTACTGCCTGGTAATTGGTAGCATCACAACCGATGCCCCAAACTGTATCTGTTGGATATAACAAGGTTCCTCCTGCGCGAAGCACTTCAACTGAATTACGTATGTCTTCATTAATATCCATGTTAACTAAACAATTCAAAGTATCAATAGGTTCGCAGTCGGAATCCGGATAATAAAACAAAAAGAAATGTTTTAGCCTATCAAAATCACGTTGATTCTGGATATACAAAAATAAGCAATCCTCAGTAGGTTTGATGCATTTACTGATTCAGCTATCTAAACAGCTAAATTATAGTCTCTTAATGCATCATTAAGCGAGGTTTTGCTGTTAGTGCTTTCTTTTCTTTTCCCGATAATCAATGAACATGGTACCTGGTATTCGCCTGCAGGGAATTTTTTGGGGATGGTTCCCGGGATCACAACCGATCGTGGTGGAACATATCCTTTATATTCAACCGGTTCACTACCGGAAACATCAATAATCCTTGTGGATCCTGTTATAACAACATTGGCTCCAAGGACAGCTTCGGTGCCAATATGAGCACCTTCAACTACGATACACCTGGAACCCAGGAAGCAATGATCTTCAATGATAACAGGAGCAGCCTGAACAGGTTCCAGCACTCCTCCGATTCCCACTCCACCACTCAGGTGAACATTTGCCCCGATCTGGGCGCAGCTCCCCACGGTTGCCCATGTATCAACCATGGTACCGGGCCCGACCCATGCACCAATATTAACATAGGATGGCATAAGAATTACCCCGGGTGAAAGGAAGGCACCATACCTGGCAACTGCATGAGGTACAACTCTTACTCCCAGTTCTTTATAGTTATGTTTAAGTTTCATTTTATCATGGAATTCCAGGGGGCCAGCTTCCATTACCTCCATTTGCCGGATTGGGAAATACAGGATTACAGCCTTTTTGATCCATTCGTTTACCTGCCATCCATCCTTAATGGGTTCAGCAATCCTTAACTGTCCTTTATCAAGATGTTCGATCACCTCATTAATAGCTAATAAGGTATTATTTTGCAGCAATAAATTCCGATCCTCCCAGGCTGATTCAACCAGAAGTTTTAAAGTATTAATTTCCAAGGTATTGCGTTTTTCAGAGATGAGTGAATGGGTTTATCGCGGAAGGTTGTAATAATCAGTTGTATGATTCCCCCAATGTGGGTCTTCTGTCATCCTGTCAATTTGTTGCGGACTTTGGTATCTGTCAGTATCGCGTGTATGAAGTGCGATTTCCCATCTTGGATTAACTACTTCACCTTTGGCATCGGAGTGAAGCAATTCAAAATCTCCCGAAGCATATTCACGGGCAAAGAAGACAAATTTCCGGTTTGATTGAATTCCTAATTTATAATACTGCCAGATTTCATAAGGATAAGCCCTGGGTTCGTCATAGGATTGTGTCCTGGTATTTGGAGGTCCGAATTGAAGATAGACTCTTCCTCTATCCGTTTCATACCCTTTTTTATTTACCGTCTTAAAATCCTGATTCACAGCAAGCACCTGTTCATAATAGGTATTCCATGCAGCTGCTGGATCTTTATCGTTCCTGCTCAGCCAGAAAGTGTGAAAGAACTGTTGCAGGACATCAAGTTTGGCTACTTTGGTTTGAGAACGTATGAAAATCTTTTCATCTGCGGAAGCAATCGGGAAAAGCATGCGGGTGAATTCCCGGAGAGAATCAGCATTCTGGAATGAATTTGCAAAACTGTTTTTTGTATCTACCAGGGCAAGGCTTTGCAGATCATAAGAATAATTGAGATTGCTGCGCTGGAAGAAAAGACTATTAAATGCCAGTTCTTTATTTTCTTTATCCCGAACAGAAATTACCAGGTTAAAGTTCCCGGAAGGAAGTGCATTCAGGTCAAATTCACCAAATACCACGTTGACCGCTTTACCATTCTCCCTTTTCACCTTTTGATAGTTTCCGAAAACCTTGTTTGTTTCATAGGATTGAATGGATGTTTGGATCAAAAACGGTTCATTGGCATTCAATACCTTCGCTGAATTATAAATTTCAGAATAGAAAACCAGTTTATTGATTGAAGAGGGGAAAAAGTTATCCATGTAGGGAATAAAGTCATAACCACTTTTAGATAAGATAGAGAGATCAGTAGATTTCTGGTAGGACTCCACCAGTTCAATCCCGGAGATATTAATTTTATTTGATGGAAATGAAATGTCCAGGACTTCCTTAATTATAAAGGGCGCTTTATCCCTGTTCTTATCTGCAATGGAGAGTTCCATATCGTATTTACCATCGGGAAGGGGAATGCGCTGTTGATCAAGGAATCCAAAGTTTATTGAGGTAGTATCTTCAACTTCAGGACTTAATAAATCATACTTTCTAAAATCCCTGATACTATCGCCTAGTTTAAAGATCATAGTGATCCGGACTGCTCCCTGGTATTTGCCATTTTCATTTTTCACATATACAACACTTGAGCCCAGGATAGAAAGATAGGTTTCCAGGTAAGGCCCATGTTCAGGAGAGAAAAATGATGAGTAGGAGAAATAGGCCCTAAGATTTTCAGGTTTGCTAAAGGCAGAAGTCAGAAGGCTGAAAAGCAGGAGGATGAGTATAGATTTCTTCATTTCCGTACATTTTTAGGTATGAGTACAAAATTAGTCATTATAATAGGTTATTGTTGTATTTACAGTCAAATACGATAAAGTTTTAACATTCATCAGGTGAGTTCTTTGTTGTGAAAGAACCATTTTCTGCCAGATTCGATATAAAAAATCTGGTCTTGTTATGATTTGAGCGATTTTTTTATAATTTTGCAGCATTGGAGAGATGGCAGAGTGGTCGATTGCGGCGGTCTTGAAAACCGTTGAGCCTGCGAGGGCTCCCAGGGTTCGAATCCCTGTTTCTCCGCTCCCAATTAAAAATGCCCTGTTTTCATACAGGGCATTTTTTTTTAAAGGATTTCTAAGTTATTGGGTTTACGCAGTATCTTCATCATTATCCTTCTCTTTTTGATTTGCTAAATCATCCTGCTTATTTAAACTCTTCATAAGTTCTTTCTTATCTTTCTGATTTCTAATTACAGCATAGACAACCAATGCAATAATCAGAACCAGGACAAGAACAATAATTAGCCAGTTTGTTTCCATGTTTTTATATTTTAGAGTTTAACTTCAATCTGCCGATGAAAGGAAGAATAGCTTTCAAATCATTTTAAATCAGATGCTTTCCAAAAAAAAATCATCTGCATATATGAATTGATAATTATAGTAAAGCTTGCTAAAAGTACCGACACAAGTCTAATGCGGGTGGATTCTATAATGGTCAGCAACATCAGCTCATGACAAATATTCAGCTGCCTTTTCCAAACAAACACCCGCCTGAGCATTCATATTTTCATTTTCCAAATAGTTGGCGAGGTCTTTCAGAATGCCTGCCTTTGATTCTTTTTCTTCGAGGAATTCTTTTTGCTGATCAAGTTTGTCGATAAAAGCAGGTAACTGATCCAGTTGTGAATAAGCTTCACCAAGCAGCCTGTAGTAATACACATAATCTGAATCTTCAACCTTATTTTCAATGGCAATGGTGATGGCTTTCTGCTGGAATACAATGGCTTTCTCCCATTCATTCAGTGCGGCATACATCACTCCGATATTGCTAGGGAAAACCGGTCCGGAAGGATCCAGATTCATAGCTTTTTCATAATAATCAATGGCAACGGGGTAATCCATCCTTTCATTGAACAGATTACCAATTTTGTTATAAATGATGGCAAGCTTTGCAGGGGAACAATCCTCTTTCCCCTGTTTCTCAAGCATGTTTGTTAACTCCTCTATTTTCCCTTCATTAAAAAATGCATCTACGCCTAAACCGTAATAATAATCAAATTCAAAGGCATCATCTGGCGCAAGCCTTCTCATCTTGATGGCTTCCTCAAATTCCATGATGGCCTCTTTCCAACTCTCCATATCCTGGAACATCAATCCAAGATTGCTATGATAAATAGGTTTTTTATCATCCATTTTAATGGCATCACGGTAATAAGGGATGGCTTGCATGGGCAGGCCTTTCCTGGAATATAAGTTTCCAACCTGGTTGAAGATCACAGCTTTATACTCTCTGGAAATTTGTTCTTCATTGTTCATTTCAGGCTGCTGCAGGAAATCTTCCAGGCGTTCGGTCATGAAATAGCTGTCAACCGACAATCCGAAATAGTAATCAAATCCATAGCTGTCATCTGTGGATTGCCTTCGGTACTGGATCGAATTCTTAAAATTGGACCAGGCTGTATCCCAATCTTTAAGATTCATATACATAAGTCCCAGGTTGCAATAAAATATGGGACGTGTCGGATCTGATGAAATGGCTTTCTGATAATAGAGGATGGCATTATCGGGATCATTATTCGTATTGGCATACAAATTTCCAACACGGTTATAAACCAGGCCTTTGGGTGCCGGGTTTAACCTGAAAATTTCAGCTTTTTCGATCAGTGCAAGGAATTCGTCTAATTTCCCGGCCTGGAAAAAGGCATCCACCGCCAGAGAGTAATAATAATCAGGCCCATAGGATTCATCTTTCACATGGTTTACCAGCTCAAGGGTGAGTTTAAATTGTTCTGTTGCCTGATCCCATTCTTTCAGATTCGAGTGCATTAATGCCAGGTTACTTGAATAGATTGCTTTTTCAGGATCCAGTTCAGCGGCCTTACGGAAGTAGGGCATTGACTTTTCAAATTCATTATCTGTTGAATACATTACCCCAATGCTATTATGGAAACCTGCAATGATTTCATCATTTCCATCGAAGTCTCCTGAATTTTCAAGTAAATAAAAGAAGGCCTCAACTTTATCGCAGATATAATATAAGCGCGCAAACTGTCCGTAATAAAACTCGAGGGTGTACAAATCATCCGCAAGGTATTTCCTGAGTTTTACTGCCCTGCTATAGAGCTCACGTGCTGCATCCCATTCACCCAGGTTGGTATACATCAGTGCCAGGTTGCTGCAATAAATGGGTTTTCCGGCATCCAGTTCCATTGCCTTCAGATACAAAGGTTTGGCTAACTTCCAATTCTCCTTGTCCGAGATCATATTACCCACCCTGTTATACAACAAGGCCAGTTTCTCGGGGTTGTCCAGTAAATCCCCTGATTTTTCAAGAAATTCAATAAATTCTTCAGGGATATCCTTTTCCTGGTATGCCGTAAGGAGCTCATTATAATAGAAATAGAGTGTATTGGGGTCAGCTGTTACCGTCCGCCTTTTAATCACAGCATTCCTCAGATGGGAAAAGGCATGTTCCCAATCTTTTAATTTTCCATAGGTATTTCCAAGCCGGAAATGATGAACAGGCTTGGTATCATCTTTCTCCAGCACCCTGGTAAAGCAGGAGAGGGCTTCATCATATTCTAAATTATCAAAATGTATGATTCCAAGCTGGTTAAGCAGGATTGGATTACTTGAATTTAGTAAGGATTTTTGAAGCAATTCCTTGTATTCCTCACCTGGGAGGTATCGCTCAGCCCAGTTCAGGTAATTCCAGTGAATCGGATCTTCTCCATTCCAAAAACGAATGGAAGCACCGATCAATTCATCACATTCTTCTGCTTCATGGCGGAATACTTCGAGTTTTCTTCCCTTTACAATCAGCTTATATCGCCATTCACAGCCATCTGATTTATTGCGAAGAAGCCATGCAGTTGGATCTTCCTTTAGCTTTTCGAGGGTATAATCTCTTACCTGGATATTTTCATCAATAAATGCACCCCAGATTTCACCGGGTAAAGTGTTTTCATTTAGGAGGGATATTTGCCGGCGATGTAAGTTTTGCCTGAATAAGAGCTTGCCAAATAGCTTTTCATCATTTTTTCTTAATAGTAGTTCCTGGAGGATTCGGATAAGGACAAAATCTTCTTCGTAATAGTAATTACGCAAATGGTTGATGAGCGTTTTGCAAACTGTCAGCTGATCAGGGATGTCATCACTGAAATCTGACTTGTTTTCAGGAAGCTGATCAGACTGCGCATCTACAGCATCCGGGATGTTATAGTAGTAGCTGATGGCGTAGTTTCTGACTGCCCTAACATCTTCAAGATCAAGACGTACCCAGTCAATATTAAGCTGGGTAAAGGCGGTCACAGAACTGGCTTCGAAACGGTCGAGCCGGAGTCCATCATATAAAGAAATCAATTTCGATGTTTCGAAAATCTTCCTGATTAGTGGTTTAAGATCATATAGCCTGTTTTTTTGAATCGTAATCTCCTTTTCCAGTTTATCAATCTTTTCAAGCAATCGCTGTTTCTCCTGCTGATTTGCTTGCATCGACATCAGGCTGTCAGGCACAAGGGTATTCGCCGGAGCAGCTCCTCTTGTTGGGGTTTCACGCGACAGAGAAGTCCCTGAGGTCAGGTGCTGACGGGCTGTTTTCTCATTGATATCATTGATTTTTTGCTGAAGGCTGTTTACATCCGTACGCGCATCCCTGATTTTTCGGAAGCATTCCTGCTGAATCAGTTCAATACTGGATGTAAGGGCTTCCAGCCAGCGTGGATTGCTCTCAGTAACCTGCTTCAGCAACCGGATTGATTTATCACTTCCTCCCTGGTCGTTGAGGAAGGTGAGGGCATTGGAGTTGTTATAAACTGCCACGATATTGGATGGATTCAGCCGTATAGCCTCTTCATAAGTGGCGATGGCTTCATTGAGATGATCCTCATTTCCAAATCGAATGTAATAATTGATACAGGCATTGGCCAGGTCGTTAAGAACGAAGCTTAGCACTTTTTCATTCAAACCGGCTGAACGGATTTTTGTCTTTGCTACTTTCTCATGATATTCCCTGTAGCGGCGCACCAGGTCGAAAGTGATGTAATCGTAATAGGTAACGGTAATTCCCTTTTCATTATTCATGGAATATGCGCCCACATTCGGATTATTGGCGATGGCCTGGTTGAAGAGGTCAATGCTTTCGTCTGATTTCCCTTCCTCTGCGGCTACCCTGGCTTTACCATATAATAACTGAGCAATAAATGTTTCACTTACGATAGCTTTCAGATTGCAGCCTTCATCAAACTTCCGCCTGGCTTTTTTCAGGTCATGAATCAGCCAGAGGATATTTCCTTGTGCTGTTAATGCTGCAATATTTCCCGGATTGATCTGTAGAACTTTTTCGTATTCATGAATCACACTCCTGGCCCGTTCCGGGGTAATCTCGCCATTGGTACGGAATTTCATTTCCATCCAGAATGCAAGGTCATAGCGGGCAATCTGGAATGAGGGCTCGATTTCTGAAGCATGCTGGAAAATCATCAGGGCTTTATCAATATCCGATTCGCAATAGGCTTCAGCAAGATAGAACAGTACATCCGAAATCGACAGGTCAGGCGCAACCGCCCGGGCTTTGTCAAGATTTTTCCTGGCACTTTTGTAGGAACCTGTCAGAGAATCTGCTAATGATAGTACGATATAAGAATGGAAAAGGATAGCGCAGGTTTCATTGTAAACCTTCCTGCCTGGTTTCATCAAAATCAATCTTGATAGTGAATCCTTCGGGAATGAGAGATAGGTAAGAATTGAATAGGTTTTACGATCGTTTCGATACCCTTTAATGCTTTTATTGCTTCCGAGACGGAGGTGGAATTTCTCTAACTGGGTAGTAGTTTTCTTGAGATTTTGTTTGATCTCGAATAGTGCATTACTCTTCCTGCCTGATAATGAAGCAATCCTGTTTTTATAGACCAGGCATTGGGCATGACCGATCTGTATCCTGGCATATTGCTGAAGGTAACGGGTAAAAAATGATTTCAATACCGGAATTCTCAGAAAGTACCCTGATAGCGTATACTTCAGCGTTAATTCAATTTTTCGGATAGCCGCCTGGTAAAGCTTAATGGCACTTTCAAAGGCATTGATGGTGTTGGAAGCAGCCATATCGGATGCTTCAATGTATAAAGCGTTGGCTTGCAGGTAAGCAGTAGGGAAGAGGGTGATTTTTTTCTCTATATCCTTTTCAATCCTGGCATATATTTCGGTGGTCACTCTTGAATAAACCCTTTCCAGGAGTTGGTTATATTCTTCAGTATCAAGGGTATCAGGGAACTCATCAATCAAGGGGAACCTGACCGTTTGGGCCAGTGTTTCAGCTGATCCTTTTGGGCCGATTCTTACGAATGGCATCACATGGATGATCCACTCCTTGTTTTCCCTGTCTTCACGGATGGCATAATGTCCATGTATATAAATATGAGAAGTAGAACGCGTATCTGTCAGACCGCGGGTTTCTTCAGCTGCAGGTTCTTCGAGGATTGAAAATCGTTTAATTCTTTGATGGATCAGTTCGATTAAGTCATGATGCATGAGTTTAATGCGGTCAATTGCTTTCAGTTCAAAGCGATCGGCCGGGGTTTCATCAATCCTTGAGAACGGATCCACCCAGAAAGTATACCGGAAAGGTTCTTTCGTCTCTTTTAGCAGGAAACTGGTTCGTTTCACCAGGAAATAGACCAGCAGCCCTGCGATAATGAAAAGTGTAGGGATAAAGACCTTGAGGTTCATTTCCAGGGGTTGGGTAAAGAGCCCGATAATTTGTTTGAGCATATCGTCCTGGGAAAGCAGGATGATCACCTGAACCATCGCTGAGAGTAAGGCACCCCAGCCCGCAATTTTCCCCTTTGCATTGCGCGAAAGAAGTTTGGATTCCACATCCCTGAACTTATCAAAAGGCTCTTTGAACTTAAGGAGAGTGTCGATTTTCACCGGAATACGTATTAATTGATAAAAAGAAGGAAGCAATAGTTTGCCAAATCAGCGACTGAACATCAGGGAAGTGAACAAGGGTAAATATCTTTCAGTATTCGTGAATATAACAAAGTTAATATCAAAAGGATTAGGAGAGGGTTTAAATTTCTTAGAATATTGGCTGAAAGAGTTTAGAATTCAAGAAGCCAGAATCCAGAATTCAGAATAATTTTCCTATTAGTGGCCATAATGTCTCCTGGATACTGTATTCTATCTTTCTCAAGAAGATGTATTCTTTCTTCTCCAAAAGGGAATCCTTATGGAGTGGATTTATGTATTCAGTATACTTGAATACTTGAATTCTTGGATTTTTGACTTCTTGAGTTTTTGAGTTCTTGAAATCTTGGATTTTGGTCCGCCAGCTGGCGGATGGATTTTGGAATTTTAAATTCTTGGATTCTTGAATTCTTGAATTCTTGAATTCTTGTTTTCTTTTCCCAAAAACCCTCTGCTTCCTTACCTTTGCAGTATTGCCCTGCCTATGACTTTCTCCTTAAAAAGAAATCTTACTTCGCTGTATGTCATCAAGATAGCCAAATGGATGAATTTGGTTATGCCGATTATTGTGTTGTTTTACAATGAGGCCGGCCTTGATATGCAGGATATTTTTATGCTGCAATCGGTTTATTCGCTCACCCTTATGACCCTGGAAATCCCAACAGGGTATTTTGCGGATATAGCGGGGCGAAGGACCAGTATGCTGGTGGGTTCTTTCTTTGGATTTATAGGCTATCTCATTTATGCTTCTTCCAGTGGTTTCTGGATATTTGTTGCCGCTGAAGTGATTCTGGGAGTGGGGCAGAGCCTGATTTCCGGGGCTGATTCAGCGATGCTTTACGATTCACTGGCTGCGAAACGTCTTTCAGGAAAATATACGCGATTGGAAGGACGGATTACCTCCCTGGGAAATTTTGGCGAAGCTATTGCCGGTATCATTGGAGGTGCACTGGCATTGATATCGCTGCAAACTCCATTTATTGTCCAGGCTTGCGTGGCTTTCCTGGCGGTGCCTGCTGCATTTTCCCTGCGAGAGCCTCCTGTTCATATCGTGAGACCTAAACCAGGAATCAGGGATATTGTGCAGGTTGTCAGGAATACGCTGATCTCCAATCGTAAACTGCGATGGAATACCTTGTTTTCGGCTGCAATTGGTACCAGCACACTGACTATGGCATGGTTTGCTCAACCTTTTTTCAAATCGGTTCAGTTACCCCTCACTTTGTATGGCACCGCATGGGCAATACTGAATCTTAGTGTCGGAATTGCTGCCCTGTATGCCTGGAAAGTAGAAAAAAAATTAGGGCCATCAAGGACTGTTATCCTGATCACCCTTAGCATTGTAAGCGGATATTTCCTGCTCTCTTTCTTTCCTTATATTGCTGCTTTGCCTGTTCTGCTGGTGTTTTATTTTGCCCGGGGAATTGCGACTCCAACCCTGAGGAATTATATCAATCTTATTACAACCTCCGATGTAAGGGCAACCGTACTATCCGTAAGGAATTTCGTTATTCGCTTTCTGTTCGCTGCAATGGGCCCTTTATTGGGATGGGTGAGCGATACATTCAGCCTTTCATCAGGATTCCTGATGGCGGGTATACTTTTCGGAATATTGAATGGGATAAGCCTTTACTTTTTTATAAAGTACCGGACTTATGAGTAAGAAATTGCCTGCAAGTTCAGCTGATTAGAATGAGTAATGTTGCAGGAATCGCCATCGTCTTCAGCTATGGTTAATCTCCTTTAGCTATCTCGGTCATTATTTTACCACTGAGCGCATCTCTTTTCAGAGTCACCAGTATTGTGGCTGAGCTTGACTGAGGATTAAATTTATCATTATCTGTTACTGCAACTGTGAGTGTCCAGGTGCGCTGAGAGAAAAAGCTGTCAAATGCAGAGGGCTTAACCATCAATGTTCCGGTTGCTGGATGAATGCTAAAGAAGCTATCAGCATTTCCGGCGGTAATTTTAAAGGTTAAGGATTGACCTGAATCAGGATCTGAAGCATTTATCACACCAACAAATACCTGGCTATTCAGGCTGTTTTGTCCAAAGGAAATAAGTGACAGAAAGCCAAAGAAATATGGCAGTAATTTACGGGTTATCTTTTTCATGGAGTTTATACAGGTTAATGAATGATTTTCATTCAAAAGCTAAGAGAGGTGAGTTAGGTTAGCGAAGATCAGATTTACCCTAATCAGGCATTTTAAGCAATTCTTAGATATTTACGGCCATTCCGGAACTTCCCTCCATTTATACTGACTCTGCAATCACACCGTTTTGCAATATCATTGCTAATCAGCATAAATGGAGGGGATCCAATCGAATGAATTCAAAGAACGGCTATGATATGCCTGGTTTGTCTGTACAACGGTTTGAACTGTTAATACCGTTGAAATGTTCAGTCTTTTTCAGTAGTTTTTAGCTTTTTATGGGCTAAATAAATAGCACCCATCACAAGAAAAATGCTAACTCCGCTTCCTAATGGGGCAGACGGGGCTTTTTCAGCTCCATTCGAACTTTGACCACTGCTGTTTAATCCCGGAGGCGGTGAGGAAGGTTGTGCCATGAGGCTGTGAATATTGAGAAAACACAGCAACATTGTAAATAAAAAAACAGGTAGAAAGAAATGGGTAAGTCTTTTCATTTTGGAGTTTTTGGTTTGTAAATCATAGAGATGTGCAATTAAATCAGTTCCCTGCATATCCGGGAGTGGTTGTAGTGTTTCGTAAAAAGTTTTGTAAATAATCAGGATTGCAGCTTCTGATGAGAATGGATGTATGCACGCAGAATGGGTGCAAGAGAGTATTTTTGATTGACAGGCATGCCATTAATAATTGGAATGCCCGACAATCAAAAATTCAATTTGTTTAAGTTTAACTCTACTTTTCCAGTGCTTATGAAACTTTCCCTGGAATTGTCAAAGGTAGATTACCTGATATTCAAAGTACTTACATAATTCCATGGCAGAATTACATAATTCACTTATTAATAGTCGAATAACTTAGGCATGCAGAGTAATGGACCTGAAGTTCAATGGTTTTGTTTTCTTAGTAAATTGCATGCGGGCTTAACCCTGACAGGATTTGAAATCCTGTCAGGGTTAAACCGATGAATGTTAGGGTTTCATACCTTTATTCACCATTTTTATAGTTTGATAAAATTAATTTTCGTGATATATGGCTCTGGGCTGGAATGAAATCAAGGAACGTGCAGTTAAATTTTCCAAAGAATGGGAAAACGCTTTTAATGAAGAAGCGGAAGCCAAGCAGTTTCTGATTGAATTTTTCAATGTATTTGGGGTGAGCAACCGCAAAGTTTCCACTTTCGAACACCGGGTGAAGAAATTAGGCGAACAGGATGGCTATATCGATATGTTCTGGAAAGGTACCCTGCTCATCGAAATGAAAAGCAGGGGGAAGAACCTCGACAGAGCGTATCAGCAAGCCAGGGATTACCTGCCGGGATTAAAGGACTATGAACTGCCAAAATATATCCTGGTTTCCGATTTTGCCATTCTTCGTTTATATGAACTTGAAACAGGGGAGGTTAATGAGTTTTACCTGAAGGATTTCGTGAACCATGTTCAAGTGTTTGGATTTATAGCCGGTTATCAGAAACGAACCTATAAAGATGAAGACCCTGTAAATATAAAAGCAGCCATATTGATGGGCAAGCTGCACGACGACCTGAAAGCTGTGGGTTATACCGGTCATGAACTGGAAAAATACCTTGTCAGGCTTTTATTCTGCCTCTTTGCCGACGATACCAGCATTTTCGAATCGCATGCCTTTCTCGATTACCTGCAGTTAAACACCCGCGAAGATGGAACCGACCTGGGTTTGCACCTGGCCCAGCTTTTCCAGGTGCTGAATACCCCGCCCGAAAACCGGCAAACCTCGCTGGACGAGAGTCTGGCGGCTTTTCCATACGTGAATGGCGACCTGTTTAAGGAACAGCTTTCATTTGCCTCTTTCAACAGCCGGATGCGGCTCACCTTGCTGGAATGTTGCACCCTCGACTGGAGTAAAATCTCCCCGGCCATTTTTGGCAGTATGTTCCAGTCGGTGATGAACGAAAAGGAGAGGAGAAGCCTTGGCGCTCATTATACTTCTGAAAAGAATATCCTGAAACTCATTAAACCCTTATTTCTTGATGAACTCTGGAAAGAGTTTGAAACCGTAAAGTTTAACTCCAACAAGCTCAAAGCTTTTCACCAGAAGATAGCCAACCTGCGATTTCTCGATCCTGCCTGTGGTTGCGGTAATTTCCTGGTGATAACCTATCGTGAACTGCGCTTGCTGGAACTGGAAATCCTGAAGCAGCAGCAGAAGGGACAGCAGGTAGTGGACCTGGAATCGCTCATACTTTGCAATGTGGACAGGTTTTATGGTATTGAGTATGAAGAGTTTCCCGCCCAGATAGCCCAGGTAGCCCTCTGGCTGATCGACCACCAGATGAATATGATGGTATCGCTGGAGTTTGGAGAATATTTCCTGCGACTGCCCCTGCGTAAAACCGCTCATATCACCCATGGAAATGCTTTGCGGCTGGATTGGGGTGAACTCATTGAACCTATACCCTGGGAAAACAGGAATGCCTTTGATTATATTATGGGGAATCCGCCGTTTGTGCAACCCCTGCAGGGGGGGGGGGGCGGCCCCCCCCCCCGGTGGCTTTTGTATCAACAAACTCAATCGCCCAAGGTGAGCAAGTTGGTATTCTGTGGAATTTATTATTGAACTTTTATAACATAAAAATCCACTTTGCTCATCGAACCTTTAAATGGGGAAATGAAGCTAAAGCTAATGCTGCTGTACATGTAGTAATTATTGGGTTCTCGAATTTTGATATATCAGTAAAGAAAATATTTGAATATGGTGAAATAA